>CAXAVQ010000037.1:0-12353 GCA_963971985.1 uncultured bacterium | reverse complement strand
GAGAGCGAAGTCTTCGCGGCATCGACGGTCGTCTCGAAAGGGAACCCGAGGAGAAACAACCCCAAAGCCGTGATCAGCAGCGGCTCGTAGCGGGTCAACACGTTCCATTCGTCGAGCAAACCGAACCGAGGCCAGAAGGGAGCCTGGTGCCCCGTGAAGTTTGAATGGGCCCGGTCGTCATGGAGCGGGCCGATCGCTTCACCGACAAGTCCAAGTTTTCGGGCACCCCACCAAGCCAGATAGGCGACGAGGAACGCGGTCAAAGGAAGCGTGATCCAGATATCGAAGAACCCACCAAGAGGAGTCTCCGAAGTGATGCCACGAAGCACCGCCAGCCAGACGCCGACGACGACAAGGACGATGAAGAGCTCGACAACGCCTATGAAACTTGCCCGCACCACCCGTATGTCGCGAGCACGACACTGCGCTCGATGCCGATCTGGGCGTTCCACGGCGACGCGGATGACATCGTGCCGCTCCGCGCCACGAGCGAGCCGATCGAGGCCATCCGAAGAGCCGGCGGCACGCCGAATCTCACCGTGTACCCCGGGGTCGGCCATGTGTCCTGGGTGCCGGCCTACGACACGCCGGAACTCTGGCAGTGGCTCTTCGAGCAGCGTCGCGAAGAGCCACTGCCATGAATGTGCTGGAGTTGGCAACCTGATCAGCCTGATACCCCAAAATCGCCAAGAAGACGCCTTTGTGGTAGCGATCGCAACTCCAACAGAGGCCTTCAGCCGCCCCATACCCTATCTTCGTGCGGATGAACGACCGCATCGGCCCCTATCAGATTTCTCGCGAACTCGGCCGCGGTGGCATGGGCGTCGTGTACCTCGCGACCGATACGCGGCTGGACCGTCAGGTCGCGATTAAGTCGCTGCCCGCAGAACTCGCCTCGGACCCGGCGCGTCTTGAGCGATTTGAGCGTGAAGCCAAGACACTCGCGAGCCTGAACCACCCGAACCTGGCCGGCATCCACGGCGTCGAGGAGCAGGACGGCTCCCTGTACCTCGTGCTCGAATACGTCGAGGGCGAGTCGCTGGCCGACATGCTCGACCGCGGCCCGATCCCGGTGGATGAGGCGATCGAACTCGCGGTGCAGATCGCGGTGGGGGTGGAAGCGGCGCACGAAGCCGGAGTCATCCACCGCGACCTCAAGCCGGCGAACATCGTCATCACGCCCGACGGCGTGGCCAAGGTGCTCGACTTCGGGCTCGCTCGGACGGACACGGGAACATCTTCCACCGGCTTCGGTCCCGATTCACCGACGGTGGTGACGGTCGAGCCGCAGCACTCGCCGACGATCGAGGGCGCGATCCTCGGCACGGCGGCGTACATGAGTCCCGAGCAGGCCCGGGGCCGTCGGGTCGACAAGCGGACGGACATCTGGTCCTTCGGCGTGGTGCTCTACGAGATGCTCGTCGGCGCGAGTCCGTTCCACGGCGAGACCGCGACCGATTCCATCGGGGCGGTCCTTCACAAGGGCTTCGATCTGGACCAATTGCCGACGGGCACGCCGGCGAATGTCCGGAGCGTGATCGAACGCTGCCTCGTCCGCGACCGCAACCTCCGCTACCGCGACATCGGCGATGTGCGCATCGAACTCGAACGGGGGGGGGATCACTCACATTTCCAGACTCACGAGAATGGCGCCAGCGCGAGATATTGGAAGATCGCTACCGGCGCATCACTTGTGCTAGCAATTTTCGCCTGGGGTTGGTTTGCCGCGCGGTCTGAGATCGAGACAACGCCGCAATTCCCAACGCTCGAGTTGGTGATCCCGCTTCCCGCGGGTTATGAAATCGAGGGACCGATCGCGATCTCACGCGACGGCGAGCGAGTCGCATTCTGCGCCGAAGACGATATGGGAGAACGCCGGCTCTACATCCGCGAGCTCGACCGATTCGATCTGATCGAGGTGCCATACTCACGCGATGCCGAAATCCCCACGTTCTCAGCCGACGGCCGATCCGTGCTGTTTTTCAGGCAGGATGGTCTCTTTCGCGCCTCGGTGGAGGGTGGAGTGCCGGTGTCTGTTGCAAAGACGACCGCGAGCGTCGGCATCAGTGCTGCGGACGACGGCTCGGTGATCTATTCCGCCGGGATCGACTCGCCTTTGTGGCGTATCCCGCCCGGGGGCGGCCCCCCTGTTGCGATCACTGATCTGACCGAAACGCCGGAAACCTACGCGCACGTTTGGCCGCAGCACATCCCCGGCACCGACAAGGTGCTGCTCACACAATGGAGTGCCGGCTTCGGCGGCGGTCGCATCACCGACATCGAAACCGGCGTCGTGCGGCCGATCCTCGATGATCCGAACATCGGGTTTGCACCCCCGGCGCGATGGATTGCCTCGGGTCACCTCATCCTGGAGTCCTGGGGCACGCTGATCGCGGTCCCGTTCGATCCCGAGCGAGGCGCGGACTTTGACGGCTACGAGCGCAACGAGGTGCTCACATCCGTGTATGACCTCGGAAACCAGACACGATGCGTGTTCGATGTCTCGGACAACGGCACGCTCGCGTATGTGCCAGGCAAACGGAACGATCTGAGTCTGGTCTGGGTTGAGCAGGACGGCACCGTCGAAGAGATCGTCGGCAAGGACGACCGGACGGGGTTCCGGCTCGGGGGCAACATCTCAATCTCACCGGACGGCACCCAGGCGCTCGTCGGCGGCGGCGGCGATATCGCCGTCATCGATCTCGCGCGTGGTGTCCCTCGTCGGCTCACCTTCGACGAGGGGAACAATTTGCACCCGATGTGGTCGGATGATGCGACCCGAGTCCTGTTCAGCTCCAACAGGCAAGACAACTGGGCCGTCTGGTCTGTTGAGCCCGATGGGCTCAGCCCGCCTGAGCTGATCTACAAGGGTGACACGGGCGTCTGGAGCACATCCACCGGCCCCAACGGACTCATCGCGGTCGAATCGCCAACCGCAGACGCGGGACATGACCTCTGGATTGTCAATGCCGACGGCGAGGCCAGACCGCTCGTGAGCACGCGCTACGACGAGGGTGAGGGCGCCATCTCGACCGACGGGCAATGGATGGCATTCACCTCCAACATCTCCGGACGCGATGAGATCTATGTCATCCCGATCGCGGGCGCGGGCCAGCCCGTGCAGATCTCCGTCGGCGGCGGGGATAGCCCCAAGTGGGGACCCATGGGCACGTCGCTCTACTACCGCGTCGGGCGGTCGATCATGCGGATCGAGATGGACCAGGGCCGCCCCGCGGGCGAACGGTCTCGGGTCTTCGAGGGTCCGGTGCTGGCCGATAGCCTTTCGTACGCGCTTTCGCCCGACGAAACGAGGCTGCTGGCCATCGAGGTCGCGGACGACGCGATCCCCGACGAGATCCGGATCATCACCAACTTCTTCGAAACGATACGCGAGGTCGCCGGCCCGGGCAGCCGTCAGGAGCCCTCTCCATGATCGACCGTCTCGGCCCGTACGAAGTGCTCCGAGAACTCGGCCGTGGCGGTATAGGCGTGGTGCAGCTCGCTGCGGACAGCGTTCGGCGATGAACGCGATAGGTCTCCTGCAAAGATCGCCGCAGTGTGTTGCGTGCATACGATCGAGCATGAACTTCGAAACCCTCGATCGCAACATCGCCGGTTTCATGCACCGCTACGGCCACACCGCGCTCCGTTTTTCGCTGGCAGTCATCTTCATCTGGTTCGGCGTGCTCAAGCCGTTGGGCCTGTCGCCCGCGGAGAAACTCGTCCTCCTGACCGTCGACTGGATGCCGCTGCTCTCCCCCGAGTCGTGGCTCGCGGTCATCGGGTGGTGGGAGGTCGCGATCGGTGTGCTCTTCCTGTTCCGCCCGACGATCCGGTTTGCGATCGCGCTGCTGGCGATGCAGATGGTCGGAACATTCATGCCCCTCGTCGTGTTGCCCTCGGTGACCTTCCAGGACGGGCGCATCCCGTACGGACTCACGCTCGAAGGCCAGTACATCGTGAAGAACCTGCTGATCATCTCGGCCGCGCTGGTCATCGGTGGGACCGTCCGAGGGCGCGAGACCACCCCGGTCCGGCAGACCTGATGAACGGGTCCCGCATTGTCCTGAATGCGACGAGCAACCCTTTCAGGAAGCTTGTCGCTCTCTCTCGCCCTCGAGCGTGATTCGTTTCGGGGTTAGGGGCAGACCGTCCCGAACGCGCTGAGCACCGCGTTCAGGTCAGCGAGGTCGATGATACCGTCGCCGTTTGCATCGCCGAAGCAGGTCGGGCCCGATGCCTCTGGCTGGAACTCGAACGCACCCATGTCGATGTAGTACCCGAACACCGGCACGCCGGGAGCGCCGCTGTCCAGAGCGTTCACCACGCGCGGGTTCCCGTTGAAGTCGGTATCGAGATTGGCAGGCCACGCGGTCGAATCCGCGGCATCGATGCCCGGTGATCCCTCCGCCAGGCGGTAATCGCCGCCCGCCCGATTCACGAAGATGGGCTCGTCGCTCGAGTCAGCTCCAAGGTTACCGGCGCCTGCGAATCCACCCTCGATGATGCTGTGCGTCGCCACATTGCCGCTTGACGGCATCGGGGTGGGGCCGTTGTCCCAGGCGATGCAGTTGCGCAGGCGCGCTTCGAAGGCCCCGACAAGGCCATTTACATTGCCTGTCGTGTTGCCGACGAACGTCGAGTTCCGCACGAGGATGTCCTCAGCGGCGTACAGCGCTCCTCCGAACGCGGTCGCGGAGTTTTCAGTAAACAGAGAATTGTTGATGACCGCGTCGGTGGTGGAAATGTGATAGATAGCCCCGCCCCGCCCCTCGTTATCCGCATCGCCGACCGTGTTGCCGTGGAACGTCGAATTGAACGCGAGCATCTGTTGACCGGAAGTTGAATTGATGGCACCACCGCGATCCAACGCGGTATTCCCGATAAATTCGCAATTCCCGATCGACGAACTGCCACCGATGAGGAACGCAGCCCCTCCCCGGTTTCCGGAAGCATTCGAAGCGAATACGGTGTCAGTAATCGTGACGTTCGTGTTGTTGAGGTACAAGCCGCCGCCGCTCGAGGTGCTCTCGTTGGCCTCGAAGATCGTGCCCTCGATGGTCAGCTCCGATGCGTTGGCATAGAGCGCGCCGCCGGATGTCGCGAAGTTGTCGATCAGCACCGAATCGCGCACGGTGACATTCGCGCTGTCGATATAGATCCCTCCGCCTCGCTCGCCAGGGGCCGGATCCGTGGCTTGCCCTCGCGTAAGGGTGAACCCTTCAATCACGCTGCCATCCGCGGACGATCCAAGAATCGTAATCACCGGCTCAAACCGCCCGATCGCGTCGATCGTGGTGACCGCGGCACCGCCCGAACTCCGCAGCGTCAGGCGCTTGCCGAGGAAGTCGATGTCCTCGAAGTACGTCCCCGGCGCGACCACGATCTCATCACCGGCCGAAGCAAGGTTGATCGCGATCTGGATCGTCGGGAAGTCCGCCGGCACGTTCAGAACATCGGCGTTGACCACCGACAGCGGGGTCAGGCCGGCGAGCAGGCCCAGCATCGCGGGAGCGGAGATAAGTCGTTTGCGGTTCATGGGTTCATTCCTCCTCAAGGTGTGTGCCGGGCGATGCCGGGCAGTGGTTGGGTCGAGCGATCGCGGGGATCGCTCTTCAATCAGGGCGATTTCCGGACGGTCAGCGCCCGATGCCGACCGACGAAAAAATCAAATTTCGAGCGTTCTTCACAAATCGCCGGGCGCACCGACCCCGGACCGCGCCCTCTCCCTCGGGGACAACACGGAGTCCCGGCAGGACTACCCAGAGAGCGTCGGATTCGTCGACCGATCCGCGAGAGGAGCCAGTAGCATGGAAGCGGTCCCGATCGGGTCGGAGAGGCAGGCCTACTTGAAGCAGCAGGAAGCAACGCGGCTGCTGAACCGCGCATCGGAGGGCGAGATCGCCGCCGCCGCCGATCTGCTCCCGCTCGTCTACGACGAGCTCTGCTCGCTCGCGGAATCGTTTTTCCGGAACGAACGTCGCGACCACACGCTCCAGCCCACCGCCCTGGCCCACGAGGCCTACGCCCGCCTCGTCGACCAGACCGCCATCGAGTTCAAGAGCCGCAACCAGTTCTTCGTGCTCGCCGCCAAGGCCATGCGGAACATCCTCGTGGACCACGCCCGCGCTCGGAACCGGCTGAAGCGGGGGGGTGGCGGCAACTGGAAAGAAGTCACCATCGGTCAGATCGAACGGGCCATCGCCGATGCCAACGGCTCCGACGCCACCGACTCCGGCGCAGACCTCGAGCGCGTCCACGAGGCCCTCGCACGCCTGCACGCGCTCGACGAACGCAAGGCCCAACTCGTCGAACTCCGCTTCTTCGCGGGGCTCACCCTCGAAGCCGCATCCGACGTCCTCGGCATCGCGCGATCGACCGCCTCCGAAGACTGGCGCATGGCCCGCGCCTGGCTGCACCGCGAACTCCGGGAGCCATCGCCAGAATGAGCAGCCGCTTCGCCGAGATCGATCGCATCTTCCGTGGCGCGCTCCGCATCGAGCCGGACGGACGTCACGACTTTGTCGTGCGCCAGTGCAACGGCGACCGGGAACTCCTCAGCGAAGTCCTCGAACTGCTCAAAGAGGATGAGGCATCGGTCGGTGCCGGCCCGCTCGACAGACCCGCCCTTGGCGAGGGTTTCGCGCTCTCGGACTTCGCGCCCGGCGACAGAGCGAATCAGCCCCCGCTCCCCGAGTCCATCGGCAAGTACCGCGTGAAGCGACTGCTCGGCGTGGGGGGCATGGGCATCGTCTACGAGGCCGAGCAGTCCCACCCGCGGCGCACCGTCGCGCTGAAAGTCATCAACGCCGGCGTCGCCACGCCCGAGATGCTCCAGCGCTTCCACCACGAGGCCGAGGTCCTCGCCAGACTCCAGCACCCCGGCATCGCCCAGATCTACGAGGCCGGCACCTTCGATTCGTCCGACTCCGAACAGCTCGCCTCAGAGCGGCCCTATTTCGCCATGGAACTCGTCCACGGCGAGCCTGTGACCAACTATGTCTCGAAGCGTCACCTCGGCATCCGGGAGCGCCTCGAAGTCATCGCCGGCATCTGCGACGCTGTGCAGCACGCCCACCAGCGAGGCGTCATCCACCGCGACCTCAAACCCGGCAACATCCTCGTCGAAGACGCCGTCGACGAAGCCGGCGTCGCAAACGACGCCGCGCGCAGCCGCGCCGGTTCGGTCTCACGACTGCGCGCTCAGCCGAAGATCCTCGACTTTGGCATCGCCAGGGCGACCGACCACGATCGCCAGACCGCATCGATCCACACGCAGGACGGCCAGCTCCTCGGCACACTCCCCTACATGAGCCCCGAACAGGCAACCGGGCAGTGGGACGCGGTTGATACCCGCAGCGATGTGTACACCCTTGGCGTCATCGCCTACGAGGTCCTCGGCGAGCAGCTCCCGTACGACGTGCGAGACCAATCCGTCGCCGCGGCAGTCCACACCATCTCGCAGCAGCCGCCCACGTCACTCAGCACGGTTGACCGACGCCTCGCCGGCGACGTGGAGACCATCATCGGCAAAGCGCTTGAGAAAGACCGCTCCCGGCGCTACCAGTCCGCCTCCGAATTCGCGTCCGACATCCGACGATACCTCGCCGACGAACCGATCCAGGCACGCCCCCCGAGCGCGCTCTACCAACTCCGCAAGATGGCCCTCCGCCACAAGCCCGTGGTCATCGGCGCGTCCATCGCGGGCATCGTCGCCATCGCCAGCGTCATCGTGATCTCCTTCGCGCTCGCATCGTCCATCCGGGACCGTAACGACCTCCGGCGCCAGACCGCGATCGCGAACGCCGTCAACGCGTTCCTCGACGAAGACATCCTCGCCGCGGCATCGTCCGATCTCGAAGACCGATCGAGCGTGACCGTTCGCCAGGTGCTCGACGAGGCCTCGGAAGCGATCGAAGCAGGCCGGTTTGACGACGAGCCCGCCGTCGAGGCAGCGATCCGACTGACCATCGGGCGCACCTACCGCGACCTCGGCGAACTCGACCGTGCCGAGCCGCACCTGGAAGAGTCGCTCGACCTGCACCTGCTGACCTACCCGCGTGAGAGCGAACCGGTCACGACCGCGATGAACGAACTCGGCAAGCTCTACAGCGCGCAGGACCGCCCCGAAGAGACCATCGCCCTCTGGACCGAGGTGCTCGAACTGAAGCGCAAGGTCTTCGGCGAGTCGCACCAGACCACCATCATCTCCATCTCCAACCTCGGCTCCATCTACCGCGAGCAACGCCGCTACGCCGAGGCCCTCCCGCTCCACGAAGAAGCGCACCGACTCGCCATACGTCACCTGCCGCCCGACAACGACTGGCGCATCGTCTCGACCCGCCACCTCGCGAGCATGTACCGCGACCTGGAGCGCTACGCCGAAGCCGAGCCACTCTTCAACGAGAGCATCGACGCGATGCGCGAGCACTTCGGCCCGCACCACAACGAAACGCTACGCGCGATGAACAGCCTGTCGCTCATGTACCAGGAACTCGACCGCTACGAAGACGCCGAGCGCATGCTCCGCGAAATCCTCGCGACGTTCCTCGACCGCGCCGACCCCGGCCACCCCAACGCGCTCGCGTACCGGCACAACCTCGGCGTGCTCCTCCTCCGGACCGATCGAGAAGCCGAGGCGGTCGAACTGTTCGAGGAGAACCTGCCGCTGATGTACGACACCCTCGGGCGAGGCCATCGCGGCACGATCTTCACCTCGATGTCGCTCGCCGAAGCCTACGACGACCTCGGTCGCCCTCAGGACGCCGACCGCATGCTCGAGGACGTACTCGCCGACTCCGAGCGCCTCAACGGCGAGGATCACATCGAAACCCTGCGAATCATCGAGCGCACGCTCGACGTCTACCTCGATCGCAAGGACGCCCGTCGCGCCCTCGCGACAAGCGAGCAACTGCTCACCCGAGCCACCGGCGCGCTACCGGAGAACGACCTGAACCTCGCCGGCTTCTTCGTCATGCGTGGTGAGGCCCTCGAACTCGACGAACAGACCGAGGTCGCGATCCGGCCGTACGAACAGGCACTGGCGATCTACGAATCGTTCCACGGCCCCGACCACCCGCGCACCATCGCCACGCGGGAAAACATCGAGCGCCTGCGCCGCACCGGGTCCTGATCCACTCACTCCTCGTCCTACGGACCCCCGTCGTCGGTGGCTTAGGATTCCGACGGCTCCACACGGATCAATTTCCCGTTCCGCTCATCGGTCAGCACGTACAGGTACCCGTCCGGTCCCATGTTCACATCACGCACACGCTCGTCGAACTGCATGTTCTCGTGCCCGACGACCTCTTCGCCGTCCATGATCACCCGTCGCACCTGACGAAGCACCAGCCCGCCCGCGAACAGATCGCCCTGCCACTCCGGGAACTTGTCGCCCGTGTAGAAGGCCAGGCCGCTCGTCGCGATGCTCGGCGTCCACACCACCAAAGGGTCCTTCATGCCCGGCAGCGAGGTGTGCGGGCTCACGCGCGGCCCGCGATACTCGTAGCCGTACGTCGCCAGAGGCCAGCCGTAGTTCTCGCCCGGCTCGACGACGTTCAGTTCGTCACCGCCGCGTGGCCCGTGCTCGGTCACATACACCGTCCCCGTCTCCGGGTTGATCGTCAGACCCTGCGGGTTGCGGTGCCCGTACGAGTAGATCTCCTGTTTCGCGTCGATCCGCGCCTGGAACGGGTTGTCCGTCGCCGGCGAACCGTCATCCATGATTCGCAGCATCTTGCCCCAGTGCACGCCCATGTCCTGCGCACGGTCCTGGCTCGCGCCCTCACCCACCCCGAACAGCAGCGTCCCGTCGGGAAGGAACACCATCCGGCAACCGAAGTGGAACCCGCCCGACTTCGCCGGCTCGGTCGTGAACAGAACTTCAAAGTCGGTGAGCGCGTGGTCGGTCAGTTTGGCTCGCGCGATACGGGTGTGGTTCCCGCGCGACGTCCCGTGCGAATACGAAAGGTAGATCCAGCCGTTCTCCTCGTATTCCGGGTGCAGGATCACATCCATCAGCCCGCCCTGGCGCTGCGCGTACACCTCCGGAACGCCGCCGACCGGATCAGGGTGCAGCGTGCCGTCCGCGTTGAGTTTGCGGATCCGCCCCGGACGCTCGGTAATCAGCGCCGACCCGTCCGGCAGCCACGCGATCGCCCACGGGTGGACCAGCCCGTCCACGACTTCAACCGGCTTCCAGCCGGTCGTCCGCGGCACATCGGTCCCGATCTGTTCGACCGGTCCCTCGAGCAAGGGCAACTGCTGCCCCGCAGCGGTGTTGGAAAACAGGGCGACTGAACCAATCAACGCGACGATGGAGATTCTGGAATTCATACCCAGAGTTTACGCCCCCGACACCACGCAGACGCGTCGGAGTGCTCCCTTCATGACCCCAAAATCCGTTGCGCGATCATCATTCTGTGCCCGTCTACGGTGCGGAGCGCCATTTCCCTCATGCCCCAGGGCTCGTCGCGAGGGTCTTTCAGGATCTCGCCGCCGGCATCGCCGACCTCGCCTCGAGCCCGCTCAAAGAACGCACCTACATCGTCGACCACGAGGTACGCGAAATACTGGTGATCCCCAAGTGCCTCAACATCGAGCGCGTCCGGACACCGCCCGCATTGGAAGCTCACGCCGTCGCGATAGAAGAACAGCCAGTTCCCAGCGTCCACGACCTCCGTTTCGCAGCCCAGCACAGACTCGTACCAGCGTCGTGACCGCTCGAGGTCCGGCACCGCGAGAACGTAGTGGTTCGATTCGATCCGCATCGGCAGCCTTTCTTTCGCCGAGACCGCACGCCTCGGTCCGTTGAAAATCCTCGCATAAATCCGAAGTTAGGGATTGAAAAACTGGGAAAGCGAGTTATCTTTCCCACCCCAACCGGTGCGCCAGAGTCGGCGCGCCGCCGTGCGACCCCACCAAAGGCCCCCGTCATGTTTGCCCGCAGCTTCCTCCATCCCAATCCGCTACACCGCGTCGAAGACGCGAGCGGTCTCATGGGATGGTCGCGCGGCAACGACCCGGCCTTCCGCTCAGTCACGCACTGACCGGCCCCGGCGCACGCCCCGCACCACAACCGAACCCGCTCGCCTGACGCCCCGCGCGATCCGTCCGCTCTGATCGCGCGAACCGTCTCCCGGTCCCGTTCCAGCGCCGCCAACGTCGGCGATCGCTGTCGCTTTGTTCCCATCCACGAGGAATCCCATGATCCCCACATTGCAAACGGCCCAGGTCGGCCAATTGGCTCGGGTCCTCGCCCCTGACGATTACGCCGTCGGCATCTACATCGCCATCCTGCGCGTGCGAGTCGAATTCATGCCCTGCGGCATGTTCGGTGAAATGAGCGCCGACGCGCAGCCGGTCACCGTCTCGCTCATGCCCTACGACGACGACATCCCGGCCGTGATGCAGGTCATCGAGTACTGCCTGCCCTTCGTCTTCGTCCGCAAGCCCTGCGCCAAGACGATGACGCTGGACACCCGACGCTACGCGCTCGTCCAGACCAGCGAGCAGTTCGGCAACGCCGTCTTCGCCGAAGCCAAGCGCCTGCGCCGCGAAGCCAATCGCAAGGAAAAGCGCGCGAAGAAGAAGGCGAAGTCCTGATCGTCGAGGCGCACCACCCGGCCGACGCGGGAGCCATCCTGCGCCGGCTGTTTTTCATCCGATCCGTTGCCGCGAGGTATCTCAGGCGAACCGGTCCTCGATCAACAGGTCTCAAAGCGCCGACGGCCCTGCCCGTTCAAGTGGGATATTCGTAGGCAAGAAGCGCGCGCAAACGCTCCGGCAACTTGCTCGGTGAGGGCAACTCCATCTTGCCCCAAGGCCCATAGAGCGGATTCTGCGGCTCGACAAAGTGAAGGTAGAACGCGACACGATTGGTCTTCGGTGTTTCCTTGTAGTCGGCGTCGTATCCGGAGGGGATCGGGCGCCCGGCATCATCGATCCAGACTTCCATGTACGGCACCTGCGAATCGAATTTCTTCACTTCGTCTTGTGTGAACAGGCCCATATCGGAGGAAGTGATCGGGCGGTCCGCCTCGATCTCAATCACATGCAGGTTCTTCATGGTGTCACGGTGCCGTTCGGCTTCGTCAGCGATCTCCTCCGCACGCTCCTCCTCGTCCGCGTACGAGAATTCCACAACGTCAATGACATACCTCTGAAACCACTCATCACTGAATTCAATCGGATAGATCCCAACAATCTTCGCGCTCATCTCGAACCACTCCTTCTGGGGTCATGACACGGAATTTGCCGACTCGGGACCCTTCGGTGGGTCAGGCGGCACAATTTATGTACAGGATTTTCTGCCTAGGCGTGTCCCTGCCCGGACCCCGTTTTCGCCTGTTCCT
>CAXAVQ010000036.1:0-12394 GCA_963971985.1 uncultured bacterium | reverse complement strand
AGGATCACGTCGGGGTCCTGTCGGAGGGCTCGACGCAGCGACTCAGCGAACGTCGGGACGTCGGTACCGACCTCGCGCTGGTTCACGATCGATTTCTTGTGGTAGTGGTAGTACTCGATCGGGTCTTCCATCGTGACGATGTGGCGCTCGAGGTTCATATTGATGTAGTCGAGCATGGTCGCCAGCGAGGTCGTCTTGCCGGACCCCGTGGGACCGGTGACGAGGAAGAGGCCGCGAGGACGCCGGATCAGGTCTTTCACCTGGTCGGGAAGCCCGATCTGGTCGAACGTGAGCAGCTTATTGGGAATCAGACGACAGACGATCGAGATGTCACCGCGCTGCCTGAACACCGACACACGGAATCGGGCGGCCTTGCCGTAGGCGAAGCCGAAGTCGGTGCCGCCTTCTTCCTGCAGTTCCTGCTGGTTCCGCTCGGGCGTGATGGCCTTCATCAGGGTCACCATGTCATCCGACTCGAGCACCTTGGTGTCGAGGTTCTTGAGCCCGCCGTGGAGGCGGAGCGTCGGCTTCCGACCCACACTGAGGTGGAGATCGGACGCACTGAGTTTGATGACCGTGTCGAGCAGGCGGTCGATCTGCATGGTGGACATTGGTCTGTTCCTTCGTCGGTTCTGGCTCGCGACGGATCGCGGATGGGTTCTGGTCGGTCAGTTGAATTTGGTCGCTGGCGGTTCGATCAGACGGCGGCGAGTTCCTCTTCGGCCATCTGAACACCCTCGACCTGCGCGATACGAGCGATCTCGGCCGGGGTCGTGATGCCGTTCAGGACCTTGATCTTGCCGTCGCCCAGGAGGGGGCGCATGCCCGCTGCGATCGCGGCACGACGGATGTCGGCCGAAGGCGACACCTTGAATGTCAGGTCGCGGATCTCAGCGTTCATGGCCATCAGTTCGTAGATGCCCTGACGGCCGCGATAGCCGGTCCCGGCGCAGTAGTCGCATCCGACCGCCTTGTAGATCGTGTGGTTCTGCAGTTCTTCGTTGGTGATGCCGGTCAGGCGTAGATACTTCCGGTCCGGGTTGTCGTCCGGCTTACGGCACTTCGGGCAAATCGTTCTGATAAGGCGCTGTGCGAGCACGGCCTGAATGGAAGACGACACGAGGAAGGGCTTGACGCCCATGTCGATAAGTCGCGTCATCGCCGACGGAGCGTCGTTCGTGTGCAGCGTGCTGAACACCAGGTGGCCGGTCAGCGCAGCCTGGATGGCGACCTCGGCGACCTCCCGGTCACGGATTTCACCGACGAGAATGATGTTCGGCGCCTGGCGAAGCATCGCGCGGAGGACCTTGGCGAACGTGAGTCCGATGCCCTCGCGCACCTGGCACTGGTTGATGCCGGTGAAGGCGTATTCGATCGGGTCTTCGGCGGTGATGATCTTCTTGTCGGGCCGGTTGAGCACGTCGAGCGCGGAATACAACGTCGTCGTCTTGCCCGAACCCGTCGGCCCGGTCACCAGGAAGATGCCGTTTGGACGACGAATGATCCGGTTGAACGCGTCGAGCGTATCCTCCTCGAAACCAAGGTTCTTCAAACCGATGCGCACCGAATCCGGCCGCAGAATACGAAGCACGATCGACTCGCCGTGATACGCGGGGCACGACGAGACGCGGAAGTCAACGGTTTCACCTTCGCCCCCCTCTTGAGAGGGGATGTGCATCTTGATGCGTCCGTCCTGCGGGATACGCTTCTCAGCGATGTTCACGCCGGCCATCAGCTTGAAGCGGGCGAGGACCGCGTTCTGCATGCGCTTGGGCAGGTTGTCACGCTCGATGCACACGCCGTCGATGCGGTAGCGGAGCCGAACGCGATCGGCCATGGGTTCGATATGGATATCCGATGCGCGGTTCCTCACCGCTTCGATGATGATGCGCTCGCAGAGCTTGATGATCGGTGCCGACTCGGCAGCCTGGTCGATCGAGGAGTCCACCGAGCGGTCCACGGATTTGTCGATCGACTTATCGATCGAGGCTGTCAGCAGCGACTCGTTGCCGCCGGGCACCATCGGCTTGGCGCCGCCTTCCAGCTTCCCGTCGATGTAGGCCTTCAGTTTCCCTCGGGCGCACATCTTGGGCTCGACTTCCGTGTTCTGGCGGAACCGGATCAGGTCGAGGAGTTCGAGGTCCTTGGGATCGTGCATCAGCAGCACGAGACGCCCCCGTTCCTTGCCGAGCGGCAGAACGAGATGCTTGCGGATCAGGTCTTTGGGAAGCAGCGACGCGTCGACCTTCGAGGCGACCGCCTCATCATCGATGTCGAGGTACTCGATACCGAACTGCATCGCCAGGGCCTGGGCGACCGCTTCCTCGGAGCACATACCCGCTTCGACGAGGATCTCACCGATCCGCTTGCCCGCCCCCTTGGACATCGTGACGGCTGTTTCGAGCTGCTCGGCGGTGATCGTCCCGTTATCGACGAGGATCTGTCCGAGTTTCTTTCGCACTTTGGCCATATTCTCTCTCAGGTTTCCTGTCACGATGAATCGCGATCAACAGACCGCTTTGCTCAGATCCCGAACCGAACACTGACAGCGTCGGGAGGAGCATTATGGGGAGCCCTCGATTCCGCGGCAAACGGGCCGCCGGTCAGACCCAAAGCGTATCCTCTTCTGCTCTCCGTATTCGCCATTCGCCCTCGATTCCCACCCAAGTCCCAAAGTCTGGCTTCCTGACGCATACGTCCACCCGATGCCCAAAACTCCCCCAAAGGTACTCATTACCGCCGGCCCAACCCACGAGCCGATCGATTCTGTTCGCTACATCGCGAACCGGTCATCCGGACGCGTAGGCATCGAAATCGCCCGCGCTGCGTTGAGAGCCGGCTGGGACGTCACACTGGCCCTCGGCCCGACCCCGCTTTTCTCGCGCGCAGAACAGGTCCCCGAATCGATCGGGGCTACAGACTCCGATACGCAGAGTCTGCACCGGCGGTTCCGACTGATCGGGTTCAGAACGACCGAAGACCTCCGGGCCATCCTCTCCGAAATGAGCCCCACGGCCGATGTCCTGATCATGGCGGCAGCGGTCGCGGATTATCGCCCTTTCCCTTCAGGCGACGCCGGGGCCAAGTTACGCAGAGACCCTGAAGGCCTGACGCTCCACCTCGAGGCCACCCCGGATCTGCTCGCGGAATGCGCGACACGGCGTGAATCCTCGCGAAGTGCACGCCCCGGCCTGATCGTCGCGTTCGCTCTGGAGCCGGCCGACGGCCTGCTCGAGGCCGCTCAGGCCAAACTCGCGCGAAAGGGCGCCGACCTGATCGTCGCGAACCCGCTCGAAACGATGGATGCGGACTTGATCCGCGCGACGCTGCTGGCGAGCGAAGGGGTTCAGGCCGCCACCGACGGTGAAGTAAACAAAGCCGACTTCGGAGCCTGGCTCATCCACGAACTCGGAAAACGGCTGTAGTTCAGACGTTGAAGGTGCCCTTGCCCGCCTTTTCCATCGCTTCCCGGCCTTCTTCGGATGACCGGATGAACCGCGAGTTGTCGTTGCCGACGCTGACGGTCGGGCGCTTCGGGTTCTTGGAACGCAGCACCCAGAACTCCTCGATCATCACATCCAGCGCCTGGATCGCGTGAGACACGTTGAGGTTCAGGGTCTCCCCGCGCGCCCCCTTGCCCGCCATCGTTCGCTTGACGTGCTCGAGGATCTCAACAAAGTCGGAGGTCACACCGAGGATCTTGATCAGCATGCCGTAGTACCCGGCGAGGGGGAGCTTCGTGTTGCCTCGCTCGTAGCACTCGATCTGTTCGATCCGCCCGTTCTTCAGGATGCCGATCTTGCCCTTGGTCGCGTTCGCCAGATTCAGCTTGAACTCGTTATACCCGTCGCAGTTGTACTTCTGCTTCCGCCCCCGGTCGTCGAAGCGCGACAGGAGTTGACGAGTCGTTGAGACATCGAAGGAGCCGAACGTCGGGAGGCCGGTCGCTTCGGTCGTGAAGCCGCCCTGACTGAGCCAACGCCACGCCTTGTCGGGCGTCAGCTTCAGCCCCGCTTCCTTTGCGATGCTCTGACAGTGCGCTTTGAGGTCGGTGAACTGACCGTTCGCGGCGTACCAGTACTGCGCGAATCGGATGTGCTGGCTGATGTTGGTCCTGTTCCGTTCGTCGTACCGGCGCTTGATCCAATCGGCGTCGAGTTCACCCCGTTCCAGTTCGAGGATCGAGTACGCGACTTCCTTGCCGGACGAATGAGCCAGGCTCATTCCCGCCGCGAGGATCGGGTCCGCGAAGCCCGCGGATTCACCGGCGAGAAACCAATTGTCGCCGACGAGCCGATCTGCCAGGTGCGACCAGTCTTTGCACGTCTCGACTTCGCCGCGAGGGGTCGCGTTCTGGATAAGTTTGCTCACGTCCGGCTGTTCGTGAAGCGCCTTCTCGTACAGTTCGGCCGGGCTCAAGCCTTGCGACTTGTAGTGCTCAGACGGACAGATCAGTCCGATCGACGTTCGAGTCGGCCCGAGCGGGATGAACCAGATCCAACCGTACGGCAGGCTCCGCACCTGAACCCGCGTCCCGCCGACACCGATCTTCACGGCCCACTCGGCGTTCTCCCAGTAATCCCAGATCGCGATGTTGCGGAGTTCCTGAGGCACATCCGACTCGACACCCATCGCCCGCCTGATCAGCCCGACGGTGCCGGAACCGTCGACGTAGTAACGCCCCTCGACGTGCTCGCCCGTGTTCAGGACCAGCCCTGTCACGCGATCACCGTCGGTCAGGATCCGGTCGACCTTCGTCTGCTCGCGCACGACCGCTCCGAGGCTCTCCGCGTGACGCAGGAGGATGTCGTCGTAGATGGCTCGGTCGACCTGAAAAGCGGTCCAGCGGCGTTGCCCGTCGTACTTCGCAGGTCGCGGCTCATCAACGAATTCCTCGGCCGGATAGAAGTCGAAATCCCACTGATCGGCCTTCTTGCCCCACGTATAGGAGGCACCGATCTTGATGGGAAAGCCCGCGTCTTCGACCTTTTGCCACACGCCCATCTCGTTCAGGATGCCCGAGATCGAAGGGAGTTGAGACTCCCCGACATGGTCGCGCGGGAACTTCTCTTTCTCGATGATGAGCACCGAGAGGTCCGGAGCGTACTTCTTGAGCAGCGACGCGACCGTCGAACCCGTGGGCCCCCCACCGATGATCACGACGTCGTATTGCTTGGTTTTGTCTGCGACCATGCTTTGTAGCCGTACGTCAGAAGAGTGCCGTGATGATGTCAATCCGAGTCGAAAAAACGTCGAGCTCTGCCTGGTTCACGTCGCAGCAGCCGAAGCATCCCTTTGGGCCTCGCGCTCCCGCAGATACGCGTCGCCGATCTCGGCATCTCTGATAAGCCCGCCAACCGTCGGAGCCTCACGCAGTTTCGGCCGCTTCGGATCAAAGGTCGCCTTGACCCACCCTTCCGACACGAGCCCTTCCAGAGCGCTCAGGCAGTTGATCACGAACGTACTGAAGTTCGCTTCAGAAATGCCGAGCACCTCGCTCGCCGACCTGATCGCCCCCATAAAGCCGTTCCAATCGGTTTCGGCCTGAACCGCGCGAACCACAACTTCCACAGGACCAACGAGCGGCAGCGTCGCCTCATCACGTTTGTACGCGGGGAACTGATCGATTCGCCCCGCGTTGGGAATACCGACGTTGAAGCGTTTCGCGCCCTGGATATCAAGAACGAACAGGTTGTACTTCTCTATCTTCCAGGCGGCCCGCTGCTTGCGTCCGCCGAGCTGCTCTGTGATCGCTTTGCCCGTGGCGAGATCGAATGATCCGACGGCGGCGTGCCCCGGGCGTTCCGCAATGAATCCACCTTGGCTGAGCCAGGCCCACGCCTTCTCTGGAGTCAGTTTGAGCCCCGCCTCTTTCGCGATCTTCTGGCAATGCGCCTTCAGATCGGTGAACTGACCGTTCGAGGCGTACCAGAACTGAGCAAAGCGAATGTGCTGACCGATGTTTGTGCGATGCCGCTCGTCGTAGCGGGACTTCAGCCACTTCGAGTCCTTCTCACCGCGATTCAATTCCAACAGCGTAAAAGCGAGATCCCGCGCGGCACTCTGCGCCATGTTCATGCCGGCGGCGAGAATCGGATCCGCGAAGCCCGCGGCCTCACCCACGAGAAACCAGTTGCTACCGACCAATCGATCCGCGATGTTTGACCAATCCTTCGTTGACTCGAGACGGTCCTCTCGAGAGGCCTTCGAAACCAATTCCTTGATCTCCGGCTGCTCGCGAACCGCTCGCTCGTACAACTCCGCTGGAGACAGCCCGAATTCTTTGTACTTCGCGGCCGGGCAAATCAGACCTATCGATGTGCGCGTGGGGCCGAGCGGGATGAACCAGATCCAGCCATATGGCAAACTGCGTACCTGAACCCGTGTTGCACCAACGCCGATGTGAACGGCCCATTCCGCGTTCTGCCAGTAATCCCAGATCGCGATGTTCTTGAGTTCCTCCGGAACCCACCCCTCAACCTCCATCGCACGACGCACGATGCCAGCCGTGCCGGACGCGTCTACATAGTGAGTCGCGCGGATCGATCTCTCCTGCCCGTCAGCGATTCGGATCGAGAGGCTCTCGATGGAATCGGGGTCAGCAGCATCGCGGTTGACCGAGACAACGCGACACCCTTCGAACACTTCCGTGCCGAGTTCCGACGCGTGGTCGAGAAGGATCTTGTCGTAGATAGCACGGTCGACCTGGAACGCGGTCTGACGACGCTGCCCCTCGTACTTCGCAGGACGGGGCTCATCGACGAAACGCTCGATTGGGTAAAAATCGAAATCCCACTTGGAAGAGTCCCGGCCCCAGGTGTAGGAGCCACCGATCTTGATCGGGAACCCCGCTGCCTCGACCTTATCCCAGGCACCCATTTCGTGGAGCACTTCTGACACACCCGGCAATTGGGACTCCCCGACGTGGTCTCGAGGAAAGCGTGCCTTCTCCAGCACCGCGACCGAGACATTCGGGTTGTACTTTCGGATCAGTGAAGCGCACGTCGAGCCTGCCGGACCGCCGCCGATAATCACGACGTCGTAGTGTTCGCGAATATTTGTGTTCTCACTGACCATCCGAATACTTGTCCTTCCCCAAACAGGCGATGGGAATCAATCCATCTACCGTATCGGCAGTCGTCGGTGAAGCAAGCAGAAGCGTTCCGATCCGCCCGGAATTCGCCGGAACAACCGGAATCCCCGATGTGAAGCAGGATTATTCCGAAGAGGGTTTTCCTATTGCTGTATAGGCCTCACCCCTCGACGGATTGTGTGCAACAATGACACTCGCTTGCCGACCATGCCCTACCCCGTCGCCTCCAATCCGTTCGTGACAACGCTCGCGCTGGAGTTTCTTGCCCCGGTGACGGGCCTGATCGGCGCGGCAATCGCGATCCCGGCCTTCCTTTTTTTCTATTTCCTCAAGCTCCGACGTCGCCCCCTGCGCGTGAGTTCGACGATGTTCTGGGAGCAGGCCGTCAGTGACCTTCAGGTCAACGCGCCGTTCCGCTGGATTCGCCCCAGCCTCCTCCTCTTCATCCAGCTTCTGGCATTGATCTGCCTGCTGCTCGCGCTCGCTCGCCCTGCGATCGAGGGGGGCATCGCCGCCTCACGCGTGATCCTGGCGATCGACGCATCGGCCTCGATGCGCACACGCGACGCACAGGACGGACCCACCCGGTTCGACCGCGCGATCGAGGAGGCCTCCGAATACGTCTCATCGCTCCCGCCCGAGACCGAGGTCATGGTCGTCTCGGTGGCCGGCTCCACCCGCACCGTGACCAACTTCACTCGCAACCGCGGTCTCATCCAGAACGCGCTGACCGGACTTCGGGCGACCGATCAGCCAGCGACGCTCCGCGAAGCGCTCGACGTCCTCGCGGCCTTCGCGGTCTCGAGCGGGGAAGCCGCACCCGTCGAGCCCACGGAATCTCCCCCCAGAGTTGTGCTCTTCTCCGATGGTGCCTTCCCAGATTCCGTTGAGGAGCGCGCGGTCGCGGGGATCGAAGGGCTCGAATTCGAATATCGCCGGCTCGGACCGGAGCGCGACACGCCGTCCGACAACCCCGCCGGCACGTGGTCAGCCGCCCCCAACATCGCGGTCGTTGGTCTTTCCGTGCGACGCGATCTTGACGACCCCGAGTTGATCCGGGTCTTCACCCGCCTGCAATCAACCGACCCTGTCGGGCGTGCTGTCCCCATACGCTGCACGCTCGACGGCGAGGTCGTGGCGGTCGAGTCGACCCGCTTGGCCCCCGCGACCGCGGAAGATCCGACCGGCGAACGCGTGCCGGTCACCGACGCCACGTTCAGCTTCGACATCCGAAGCATGACCGGCGGCTTGCTCGCGATATCGATCGCGGTCGATGACGCGCTCGAAAGCGACAACCGGGCATGGCTCACGCTCCCCGAACCCGAGGCGGTCCGGATCCTCATGATCCGGGCCGACGGCCCGCTCAGCAACGGCGCTGCGAACCTCGCGTTCGCCCTCGAAACGGTCTTCCCCGAGCCCCAGGAGGTCCGGGTGGTCACCGAACAGGAGGCATCACGCTCGCGACTCCTCGAATCCGCCTCCGACGACGGGTACGACCTGCTCGTGTTCGATGGCGTTTCGCCCGCCCGGGCTCCCGACCTTCCATCGCTGTTCTTTAACGGAGCCCCCGGGCTTGCACAGGTTCGTCTGGTCGCCGACGCCGAAGGCGGTTCGAGCGAGTTCCTGTTCTGGCGACGTTCTCACCCGCTCATGCGCAACGTCGTCCCCGACGGTGTCGTGATCTACCGACGCCCACGACTGATTCTGGAAGAGTCGCCGCCGGTGACCGCCGGGGACGAGCAGAGCCCGATCGTGCAGGTGACGGAACTGGCCAGCGATCCCGACCCGCTGATCGCACTCGTCGAGTACGCCCGCACGCGAGCGGCGATCGTCGCGTTCGACCTCGACGCGACCAACTGGTGGCAAGACCGCAGTTTCCCGATCTTCATCCAGAACGCGGTGGACTATCTGACCCGCACGGGCGACGCGACCGGCGGGCCGGCACTGACAACCGGCCAGCCCATCCGCCTCAACCCAGACGAACTCACCGGCGGAGCGACGATCGTCAACGCGGACGGCGACACCGTCACCATCCCGGCACCCCAGGGCCCCGAAGCGATCGTGATCCCCCCGCTCCCACGCGTCGGCCTCTACGAACTGCTCCCCGCAGAAGGGGCTCAAGCGGGCAGCCGAATACTCGCAGTGAGCCTTCTCAACCCGTTCGAATCGTTGAGCGCCGCGGCCCCGACACTCGAACTCGGCGGAGAGGTGCTCACTTCGATCGAGCGCGACGCGGAGGCACGCCGGGAGATCTGGGACTGGTTCGTGCTCATCGCCGCAGGCCTGCTCGTCGTCGAATGGTTACTCTTCGATCGCAAAATGCGTGTCTGACCGACCGAAAGGATTTCCAGTGACCAATCGACCGCTGATCACACTCATCGCCTCTGGAGCCATCGCCTCCACCGGTTCCGTGGCTACGGGCCAAGACGCGCAGGCCAGCGAAGCCGGGATCACTCCACCGCCGACGCCGAGCACATCGCTCGCCTTCGAGACGCTCGGAATGTACCTCGACGGTGCCGATGTCGATGGGTCCACGGGAGATGTTGATATCGCTCGCCTCGGCGCCACTCTTCGGTTCCGGCACTCGCTCTCGGAAGCGCTCACCCTGACTGGTTCGTTCCGTCACGAATGGTCCGATTACGACTTCGAACAGGCCGCGGGCCTGTTTACCGGCGCGAGCAACGCTGAAACACCCTTTGACGCGGTCAGCGAGTCCGGCATCACCCTCGGACTCACGGCGCAACTCGACGACCAGTGGTCGCTGTTCGCCAACGGAGTCATCGGAGCGGGCTACGAATCCGGCGCGGACTTCGGCGACTCCATCTTCGGAGGTGGTTTCGGCGGCTTCGGCTACCGGTTCACCGACGACTTCTCCATGACGCTCGGGGTCGGGGCGCTCACCCGCCTCGAGGACGACGCGCTTTCGGTCGCTACTCCAGCCGGGATTATCGGATGGACGACGACAACCCCTCCCTCCCCGAGGGTGCGTTCAGCGATAACCGGATCGTGATCGGTGCTGCAGCCGACTGGCAGGTCGCCGAACGATTCACCCTGAAACTCGAAGCGGGCGCGTCGGTCTGGCAGGAGTACAAATTCTTCAACTCCTCCGGCGACGAACTGAGCACGCGCGAGACCGATCCTCAACTCATGCTCCGCGCCGGCTTTGAGTTCCGCTTCTGAAACGGTGAGATGTCAGGATCAGGTGAATTCTCCCGCGCGATGCCCGCCTCGCACAGCACCTGATCTATTCTAAAATCGTGAAGAGCGAACACGACACGGATCAGAGCACTCCGGCCAACACGCCGGTCGATCGACGCACATTCCTCGGCGCCATAGGGGCGGGTCTGGCCCTCGGCTACGGGGCCGCGGCTTCCAGGTTCCCATCTTCACAGGGTTCCGACGCGACCACATCGGTTCCGAAGCCCAGCCAACCTCGCAAAGCCCAGAATCTGATTTTGATGGTCGCCGACGGCATGTCGGCCGGCACGCTGCAACTCGCTGATCTCCAGCTCCGTCAGACACGCGATCGCCAGTCGCACTGGATCAGCCTCATCCAGCGGGGAGACGGGGCCACGCGTTCGGTCGTCGACACGGCCAGTTTCAACTCACTTGTCACCGATTCAGCCGCCGCGGCCAGCGCCTGGGGAATTGGCCATCTCGTCGAGAACGGACGGATAGGTGAGTGCCCGGATCAGAAAGTCCGGAGCCCCCTCCTTCTCCGAGCCAAAGAAGCCGGCAAGGCCACAGGCCTCGTGACGACCACCAGGCTGACCCACGCGACGCCCGCCGGCTTCGCCTGCAACGTCATCGGCGGCGATCGGAACGACGAAGGCCGCATCGCCCAGCAACTGATCGACCGGGAGTACGACCTGCTCCTCGGAGGCGGAGCCCGCTACCTCGCAGACCTCGCAACGCAGGCGGGGCTTTCTCCGGTCTCGGACAAGGGGTCTCTGGCGAACCGACTCGCCCAGTCCTCAAAAACCGAGTGGTCCGAACGCGATCGCCTCATCGGGCTGTTCCAGCGCGAGCACCTGTCGTACGAGCTCGACCGTCCGGAGACCGAGCCATCGTTGGCCGAACTGACACGCACGTCGCTGGAATGGCTCGGGTCGGCCCCCGGCGGATTCGTCGTGCAGATCGAGGGCGGACGCGTCGACCACGCCGCCCACTCGAACGACGCCGGGAGCCTAGTCGCCGACCAGATCGCCTTCGACGACGCGCTCGGCGCCGCGCTCGAATTCGTCCGCTCGCGCGACGACACCCTGCTGGTCGTCACGACCGACCACGGCAACGCAAACCCCGGACTGACCGACTACACCCGCTACGGCATCGAGGGCTTCGCACGGCTTGGGGGCATCGCGAAGTCCTTCGACTGGATCATGGAACGCCTCGATCGCATCGATCGAAACAACACCGCCGAGATCCACTCCGTCGTTGAGTCCGCAACCAACATCTCGCTGTCTCGACCGGACCTCGAAACACTCCGGCGCTGGCTCGCGGGCGAAACCGTCGACCCGTTCCTGCTCGCGAACCGCAAGTGTGGCCCACTCGGCTCGGTGCTCGCGAACTACACCAAGGTCGCGTTCATGAGCCCGAACCACACCGCCGACTACGTCGAACTCACCGCCTGCGGCCCCGGCGCGACCGGCTTCGGCCCGATTATGAGGATCGATCAGATACACGGCGTGCTCTGCAGCGCCCTCGATCTACCGAGCGAAGTCCTGCTCTGACCGCTTATCGCCCCACGCGCGCGAATCCCTATCGACAGATCGGGCTGGAAGCGTCCGGATAAACGCGTTGCGGAACGCGAAGGTTGCCTGTGTGCCCGAATGATTCGACGGTAAGTGGTAGTGCGTACCAGCCCGGACGCACGCCTCTGTCTCGAGGGGACACCCATGCCCGTTCAGCGCACCCACGGTTTCACGCTCGTCGAGATCCTCATTGTCGTCGTGATCCTCGGGATCCTCGCCGCGATCGTCGTGCCGCAGTTCAGCTCCGCCAGCGAGAGCGCTCGCCAGGCCTCGTTCATCACCAACGTGAAGTCCTTCGCGGACGCCACCGAGCTCTACCGGGTGCACTACGGCATGTACCCCGACGACGCCAGCACCGGCAACCTCCCCACCGGCTTGGACCGTTGGATCCGCGAAGACGACTGGACCTCCATCACGCCGATCGGGGGCAGTTGGGACAACGAACGCAACGATACCGGCGGCTATGCCTGCGCAGTCGGCGTCCACTTCGACGGGCGTGGCACCACCCAGGACGACGCGTTCATGCAGCAGATCGACGAGACCAAGCCGG
>CAXAVQ010000035.1:0-12397 GCA_963971985.1 uncultured bacterium | reverse complement strand
AAGACCAGCCGGTGATGGCCCTGGATGCGTTCGCCGAGATGCTCCGCAAGGAGATCCGCGATCGGGTCGATGTCCGCCGGGACATGCGCTGATTGAGTCCGAAAGGGCCACGAAAAACGCCTCCGACTTCGGAGGCGTTTTTCGTTGGTGTCATGCCGACAACAAGTTCAGTGTGCCCGCGTCATGCTCTCAGGATCGAGCAGTTCGTTGAGTTGCTCCGCGCTGAGCACGCCGTCCTCGATCGCCACCTGACGAACCGTCTTGCCCTCGGCGTACGCCTTCTTGGCGATCGCGGCGGACTTGTCGTAGCCGATCACCGGCACCAGCGAGGTGCACATCGCCAGCGAGCCTTCGATGAGTTCCTCGCAGCGCTTCGCGTCGGGCTCAAGACCCTCGATGCACTTGTCGGTGAACACATCGCAGGCCCGGGCGAGCAGGTGGATCGACTCGATCAGGTTGTCGGCCATCATCGGCATGGCGACGTTCAGGTCGAGGATGGAGCCGACGCCGCCGAACGCACCGAAGTTGATCGCGGCATCGTTGCCCATGACCTGGCAGGCGACCTGCACCGCCATCTCGCACATGACCGGGTTGACCTTGCCGGGCATGATCGAGGATCCAGGCTGGGTCGCCTGAAGTTTCAGTTCCCCGATGCCACAGCGGGGGCCCGAACCGAGCCAGCGGATGTCGTTGGCGATCTTGCTCAGCGAGATCGCGATGGTCTTGAGGTGGCCGGAGGCCTCGACCACGGCGTCCTTGGCGTGCTGGGCTTCAAAATGGTTGTGCGCCTCTTCGAACGGGATGTCCAGACGCTCAGCGAGTTTTTCCGCCACACGCCGCCCGAACTCCGGGTGCGTGTTGATGCCGGTGCCGACCGCCGTGCCGCCGATGGCCAGCTCGCACAACGCTTCCAGAGCCTGATGCGCCCGACGCTCGGCATGGCGCATCTGCTGGGCGTAGCCGCTGAACTCCTGACCGAGGCGGATCGGTGTCGCGTCCTGAAGGTGCGTCCGGCCGATCTTGACGATCTCGTCCCAGGCCTGGGCTTTGGTCTCAAGCGCCTTGCCGAGTTTCTCGATCGCCGGTGTCAGATGGTTCTTGATGTCGTACGCCGCGGCGATGTGGATCGCGGTGGGGAAGGTGTCGTTGGACGACTGGCCCATGTTCACATGATCGTTGGGATGCACGCCCCGGCCGGTCTCGGCGTCGCCGATGTAGTCCGCGTTCTTCGAGGATCCGATCGGGGCACCGTTGGAGACGCAGATCAGGTTCGCGATGACCTCGTTCGCGTTCATGTTGGTCGAGGTGCCCGAGCCGGTCTGGAAGATATCGACCGGGAAGTGCTCATGGTGTTTACCATGTCCGATCTCGCCCGCCGCCTGGATGATCGCGTCTGCCCGGGCGTCGTTCAGGCGTCCGAGCTCGCGGTTGACCGCCGCGCAGCATGCCTTGAGGTGGCCAAAGGCATAGAAGATCGCCCCGGGCACCGTCCGCCCGGAGATCGGGAAGTTCTCGACCGCCCGCTGGGTCGACGCCCCGTACAGCGCGTCGGCGGGGACGGTCATCTCGCCCATGGTGTCTTTTTCGATCCGCGTGTTGTTCTCGCCAGTCATAGGGTTCGGGCTCTCCGTGAACGGTGCGTGGTGCGCTTCCAAGGGTAGGAATGTATCACGCCCAATGGTGTGCTGCGGGCGTAGAATGCAGCCATGCCGGAGCCGCTCTCGCCCATCGAGGAAGACCTGTGGAACCTCGCGCTCGCCTGCACGAACGACGCGTCCGGAGCGTCGCGAATCGTCGCCTCGCTGGTCCGTGATCACCGGGACATCGGACGCGTTTCCGAGGCGAGGCTCCGGCGCGACGTGCTGGCCCGCGCTGATCTTTGGGGCGCCCGCGCCGAAAGCTCGGTTCAATCGCCGGTCTACCCCCCGTTCGAGCCGTTGAACCCGATCGAACGTGCCGCGTTGTGGCTCGATGCTGGTCCCGGCCTGACCGTCGCCGGGGTCGCCTGGGTCTGTGAGCGTGACACGAGCACGATCCGTCACACACTCCAGGACCTCCACTCCCGTTTCGACGGCGATGAACAGTCGATCGCCACCGAACTGCGAAACTGCTTCGACGCCACCGACCGGACCGAGCTGTTCGAGCGTCTCACCGCCGCGCGACAAACCGCCCGGCGAAAGGATCGGCGTCGGGCCGCGTTGCTGCTCGGCGTCATCGGCGCCTTCGTCCTGCTGATGGCCTTCGTCCTCTTCGATCTGCTGAACTGGCGGGACGCCAGCGAGACCCTGCCGAGCCGTGTCGATCCGACGCGAACCGTGGACCCGCTGCCGTGAAGCGCTCGCGCCCGACCCAGGCCACAGCGCGGATCCGGCGCAAGCTGATCGTGCTCCACACCGTCTTCTCGCTCGCTCTGACCGTCATCATCATCCTGTCGGTCCGGGTCTCCATGCTCGACCTCGTCACCCGATCGGAACAGCAGGAATGTCGCCTCGCGCTCGGTCTGCTCCTCGCCGATGCGGACCGCGCCCGTGAACAGGCCGGAGGCATCGACTTCGCGGTCTACTCGTCGGCACCCTCCATCATCCCGCTCGAAGTCGTGGAGCAGGTCGAGCGCTCGCCGGGTGAGATCATCGACGGACGCGATGAACGGGGCCGGCCGATAGCCGTCGTTCAGCGACCGTCGGACAGCCAACTGGTCGTCGCCACCCTGCGCGAGAGCGCCGGCCAGGAAGCAATCACTCGGATGTACATCCTCCTCGGCGCAGCCCTGCTGGGGGTGTACGGCGTGATCGCGCTGACGCTCGAAGTCTTCGTGCTCCCGTCGCAGGTGTACCTCCCGATCGAACGCCTCCGTCGCGCCGACCTCGCGGTTCAGGAAGGGCGTCAGGAAGACGAACTCATCCCCGAAAGCGAGATCCCCAACGACGAACTCGGCGAGATCATGCGCAGCCGCAACCGGTCGATCCTCAAACTCCGCAGCCAGGAACGCGAACTCAACGAGGCGCTCGAGGAGCTCGAGTCCGTCGCGACCGAACTGAAGCGCAAGAACCACATGCTAGAGACCGCGCGTCGGAATCTGGCCGACCAGGACCGACTCGCCAGCCTCGGCATGATGAGCGCGGGCATCGCCCACGAACTGAACACGCCTCTGGCGGTGCTCAAGGGCAGCGTGCAGCAGTTCGACGAGCACGGCGTTCCCGAGTCGCAGCGTCCGCGCCTCGAACTGATCAAGCGCGTCGTCGGACGCCTCGAGCGACTCGGCGAATCGCTGCTCGATTTCGCCCGCGCCCGGGAACCTTCCCGCACCCCTCTGCACCTGCGCGACATCGTCGAGGAATCGTGGACGCTCGTTTCGCTGGACCGCGACGCCCGCGCAATCGGCTTCACGAACACCCTGACCGACGCAACCGAGGAGCAGGTCCTCGGCGACCCCGACCGTTTAACACAGGTCTTCGTGAACCTGCTCCGCAACGCGGCGGACGCACTCGACGCCGGCTCCGGACCCAGAGGCAGCATCCGTGTCTCCCACGAGGTCATCGAGCGCGACGGCTCACGCTGGATCTGCGTGCGCATCACAGACGACGGCCCGGGCATCGACCCTTCCGTCCTCCCGCGCCTCGACCCGACTCGACAGCCACGGCACGGGCCTCGGCCTCGCGGTCGCCGAGGGCATCATCAAGGAGCACGGCGGTGTGCTCATCGCCGGAAACCGCCCGGCACCGGCCACCGGAGCGATCTTCGAAGTCATGCTCCCCATGCAGGACTCGCCGCTTTTCGACACAGCTCGAACAGGCGAGAGCTCCTGAACAGTGTGAAGACCGTGGTATGCTGCCCGCGTCGGCGTCCACGCCCGCCCGGAGACCCAAGTATGAGCGAAGCGGTCCAAAGCAGCGATACCCCCGAAGCGATCCATCCGCTCTCGATCGTCGCACTCGACGACGACGCCGATTTTCGCGAGTACATCACAGACCTGCTCGCGGGCGATGGGCACTCCGTCAAGGCGGTCGCGACGCCGAAAGCGCTGTTCGAAGCGTGCGAGGCCGACCTCCCCGACGTCGTCCTGCTGGACATGAACATGGGCAAGGCTTCGGGCCAGGAGGTGCTCGAGGAGATCCGCCGGCGCTGGCCGAAACTCTGCGTGATCGTGGTCACCGGCTTCCCGTCTCTGGAGAGCATGCGCACCACATTCAAGCGCGACGTCTTCGATTACATCGCCAAGCCGTTCGGCATCGACGACCTGAGAACCGTGCTCGCGAACGCGGCCAGCGAATTCGGGCTCGGCGGTCTGCCCCAGGACCGGCTCCGTCAGGCCCTCGGTCGCCAGATCCGGCTCGCGCGCACCGAGCGAGGCTGGACGCTCAAGGAAATGTCCGAGGCCTCCGGGGTCAGCGTCTCGCAGCTCTCGAGCATCGAGCGCGGCGCTCACCTGCCAAGCCTCGAGAGCCTGCTCAGCGTCGCCACCGCGCTCGACGCCGTCCCCAGCGAGTGGTTGGGCGAAGCGGGATTCTGAATCCGATCCCCATCGGTCGATCGGGAATTTGAAGAATTCGCCAAGATTTTGTTTCGTCAACGTGTTGTCGCGACGTACTTTGGATGTATGGCCAGTGCACGAATGCTCGCAAAGCTCGTGGCCACTGCCGGATCTGTGAGTGCCGGAGCAGTGACCACGCTCGAAGGCAAGACGCAGTCGACCACCGTCGGCTTGGGGGTCGTCCCGAAGTTAATTCAGCTCGTCGCCGACACGGTGATCGTGCACTCGGGCATGTCCGACGCCGATCGCGAGCGTGCCGCGTTGTACCTGACACGTCTCATCCGTCGTTACGGCACCCTCCGTCGCACGCTCGACGCCCTGGCCCGCGGCCGCCGTCGGCACCCGCTGATCTCTTCCGAGAAGGCGGGCTCGTGGCACCAGGCCATGACCGTGACGTCGAGCGCCATCGAGCCGACGCTCCGGCGTCACGCGTCGCTGCTCGTCAGTGTCACCAAATGGCTGCACGACGTCGGTCCCGGCATCGCCGATGAACTCGACGCCTACGACGATTGGCTCGATGGCCCGCTGCCCGACTTCGCCGATCAGGGCCTCGCCCCCGGTCTCGACGAGCCGGTGCAGTCCGACGCGCCGGATCCGGCCGAGCAGGACGCAGAGTACGCCGGCGGGCGCGAGCACGCCTCGACCGACCTCGCCCTGATCTGGCGTGGTGTGTTCGAGGACAAACGGCCCGCCGAGTTCCCCGGCGACCGGGAGCTGACGCCCGATCAGGACGAAGCCGTATCGAGACTCCGTCAGCACAGCGACCCCTACGCCCGTGTCGTCGCCGCCATCGCGACGCGCGACTTCGGCCTCGCCGACAGTTTCCTTCCTCACCTCGAAGGCAACATCGACGACTCGCTGCTGGCCATGCTCCGAGGCCACCGCTACGAACTCGAAGGTCGCTACGACGAAGCGCTCGAGCAGTACCGAGCCTCTTCGCCGTCGGACGATGACCCCGCTGGCCAGCGTGCCCTCGCGATGGCGATGCTCAAGTCCAAGCGGGGTTCGGCCAAAGCCCGCTTCGGCGACGCGACCAGACTCCTTCGCCAGATGCTCACCAAACTCCCCAGGACGCACGTCGAGGCGGCACGGACAGCCGGCCTGCTGGGCTACGCCCTCCTGCACGCCCCGATCGGCGACCGCCTCGACAACCTCACCGAAGCGGTCGAACTCCTCGAAGACGCGTTGCGTGTGCTCGAAAGGGAGCAGTATCCCGGCTGGTGGGCCGAACTGAAACAGCTGCTCGCGTCGGGGCTCCTCGAACTCCCGGCCTCCAGCCGTGAAGCGCGTGAGCGCAACATCGAGAAGGCCATCGACTGCTTGACCGACGCGCTCACGGTCTGGTCCCGCGAAACGGCGCCCGGCCACTGGGCCGCGGCCCAATCGAGCCTTGGCCTCGCCCACGAGCGTCGGGGCGCGGGAGACCGGACAGAGAATCTGGAGCACGCCGTGAGTTGCTACTCGGCCGCGCTGCTCGTCCGGCGCCGCGAGACCCACGCCATCGGCTGGGCGCGCCTGCAGATGCACCTCGGCCACGTCTGGCTCCAGTTCCCCGGTGGCGACCCACGCCAGAACGCGGACCGCGCGATCGCCTGCTACGCCGCCGCCCTTGAGATCTGGTCGCGCGAATCGCGCAAGAGTGAATGGGCGACCGCCCAGAGCCACCTCGGCAGCGCATGGGCCATGCTCCCGACCGACGACCCGGACGAACGCACGGCGAACCTGCACCGAGCCATCGAGGCGTTCGAACGTGCCCTCGAAGTGCGCACCCCACAGCGCACCCCCAACGACTGGGCCGCGACGCGCTGCAACCTCGGTTCGGTGTACCTCCAGCTCGCCGCGACCGGCGACGCCGACGCCGCGCGCCACGCCGCGTCGTGCTTCCTCGATGCGCTCAAAGTCCGCACCCGCGATCGGCACCCGATCGAGTGGGCCAAGACCCAAGCCAACCTCGGTCAGGCCTTCACCGGCATCGCCGAACTCAAGGCCAGCGAGAACATCTCGCAGCAACTCTGTCGCGCCGTGCAGTGCTTCGAGCACGCGCTCAAGGTCTTCGACGAGAACCGCTTCCCGAGCCAGCACGCGCACGTGCGAGCACGGCTCGAAGCGGCCAGCAGCATGATGAACGGCCGCGGCGGCAACCTCGAACTCGCCGAAGACTGAACCGGCCTGCTCAGCTCAGCCGCGCTGGATCGTCTGGGTCCGATCCGGACCCACGCTGACGATGGACACGGGCAGACCGACGAAGTCCTCGATGAACTCGATGTACTCGCGAGCCGGCGCGGGCAATTCATCGAAGCTCTGCGCCTTCGTCACATCGCCGTGGAACCCGGGGAGCGTCTCGTAGAGCGGCGTGATGCCGGCGAGACGGGTCGCATCCGGGAAGAACCGCCCGGTGATCGCCTCCGGGTCGTCGCCGATCTGGTACCGGGTGCAGACCTGCAGTTCCTCGATACCCGAGAGCACATCCAGCAGCATCAGCGACAGGGACGTGCAGCCGTTGACCATCGCCGCGTAGCGCACCGCCACCAGGTCGAGCCAACCACAGCGCCGCGGACGCCCGGTGGTCGTCCCGTACTCGTTGCCCTGCTTGCGGATCTGGTCGCCGACCTCGTTGTCCTGCTCGGTCGGGAACGGGCCGCCGCCGACTCGTGTCGAATAGGCCTTCAGCACGCCGACTACCCGCTTGATCTCCGCTCCCGGCACGCCGGTCCCGGCGGGGATGCCCAGGACCGAACAGTTCGAGGAGGTGACGAACGGGTACGTCCCGTGGTCCACATCGAGCAGCGTCGCATTCGCCCCCTCGAACAGGAGCGATTTGCCCTCACGCAGCATCCCGTGCAGCAGGTACGAGGTGTCCTCGACGAACGGCGCGAGGGTTTCGGCGGCGTCGAGCAGGGCGTCCGTCAGGCGCTTGGGCTCGATCGCTTCGGCGCTCGGATCGATGCTCCGGAGGGTGTCGGTCTTGTACTCCGCCAGGTTCGCAACCTTCGAACGCAGGAAGTCCGTGTCGAGCAGGTCGCCGACCCGCAGCGACGTCGCGCGATTGGCCTTGTCGGAATAAGCCGGCCCGATGCCACGCTTGGTCGTGCCGATCGACAGCCCGCGCGCCGCGAGCCGGTCCTCCTGCATCGCGTCTTCCAGTTTGTGGTAGGGGAGCACCAGGTGGGCACGCGACGAGATCGCCAGGTTGCGTACCTCGACCCCTCGCTCGCGCAGCCCCTCGATCTCCTCGATCAGTTTGAACGGATCCAGCACCACACCGTTGCCGATCACCGACACGGTCTCGGGTCGGAACACGCCCGAGGGGATCAGGTGCAGGGCGAACCGCTGCCCCTCGATCACGATCGAGTGCCCCGCGTTCGCACCGCCGTTGTAGCGCACGACCGCGTCATGGGAGCCGGCGAGCAGGTCGATGACCTTACCCTTGCCCTCGTCACCCCATTGCAGGCCGACAACCGCCGTCGTGCTTCCGGTTATCGGGTCCGAAAGGCTCGGCGCGTGCTGCGGCGTGTTCGAAGTCAGACTGGGCATGAATTGGCTTCCGGAGAGGGCGAAAACGTCATCGTAGCGAATCCCACAGAAGCAGGAAGCGGGTGCCTGAAGAGGGGGTTTTCTCTGGGGAACGTCAGGGAATCGGACCGACCGCTCAATCCGAGCAAAGATACGGTCGATGCGAGGACAGGACCATCGCACCGTTTGGAGAGCCCATGTCTGTCAGCGCGATCCGCATCATGTGCCCGAACCTTCGCTGCAGGGCGGTTCTCGCTGTTCCCGCCGAAGCCCGTGGACGTATGGTGCGCTGTCGATCCTGCGGCACGAGCATCAAGGTGCCGGCCAAACAGGAAATCAAGGCCGCAGCCGAGCCCGACGCGTCGCAGGCCGACGCTCCGAAGGACGCCTGAGCCCGGCATCGCGCTTCAAAGTTTCGGTTCGTCGTCGTCTTCCAGATCCGACAGATCAAGATCGAACAGGCTCGAACCGTCCTTGTCGTCGAGCAGCGAGCCCTTCATCGCCGGCGGCCCGGAGTCTTCCACCATCGAACTCCCGCTGGCGCCCGGCGATCCGAAGCCCGTCGACATCGTCGATCCGCCGGCGGCGTCGAGCGGCGGCTCGGGCTTCTCGACCTCCTTGGGCATCCCGTCGATCTGCACGGTCAGCAGGCAGCCCCCGATGCCCAGCACGTCGCCGGGCGCAAGGGTGGCTTCCTCGATCTGCTGGTAGTTCTGGTACGTCCCGTTGGACGATCCGAGATCGCGAACGCGAAGAGTCGAATCCTCGACCATCAGTTCGCAGTGGCGTCGAGACACCGAAGGCAGCGGGATCCGCACGCCGGCATCGGAGGTCCGCCCAACCACGTGGGTGCCGGGCTTGAGCGGCACGTCCCGACGTGAACCATCTTCGGTAAACACAACGAGGTTAACGGTCACGGGGCGGGTATCCTTCGAAAGAATGCTGGCCGAGGCTGTCCACTGTCACTCTTCGGACGATCGGGCTGGACGGTTCGGAAAGGTGCTTGCGTTTTCGTGAATCAGACTACTGGCATCACGGTGGGGCGGCAACGACCCGACGCTCGCGTCGCGCTGGCGAGCCCCGGCAACGACGTCGCCTCGCTGTACATCCATGTCCCGTTCTGCTTCCACAAGTGCCATTACTGCGATTTCTACAGCTTCGTCGACTCCCGCGATCGTCAGGCCGATTTTGTCGAGGCGCTGGCGGTCGAATTGGGGGCGATCAGCCCGGCCTCGGGCCCCCTGAAGACGATTTTCGTCGGGGGCGGCACCCCGAGCCTGCTCCGTCCGGAGCTCTGGGAGCGTCTGCTGGTCACGCTCGGCGACCGATTCGATCTCTCCCGGCTGGCCGAGTTCACCGTGGAATGCAACCCGGAGACCGTCACGCCCGAACTCGCGTCCGTGCTCCACGACGGCGGGGTTACCCGAGCGTCGGTGGGGGCCCAGAGCTTCGAGACGCGCCACCTCAAGACTCTCGAACGATGGCACGACCCCGCCAACGTCGAGCGCTCACTCGCGATCCTTCGTGAGGCTGGCATCGCGCGTCGGTCGGTGGACCTGATCTTCGGCATCCCCGGCCAGACCCTCGGCGAGTGGGAAACCGACCTCGATACCGCCCTCGCCCTGCTCGACGGCGATGGGATCGAGCACATCTCCGCCTACGCCCTCACCTACGAACAGGGCACCGCGATGACCAAGAAGCTCGAACTCGGGCGTCTCGACGCGATCGACGAAGACGTCGAGGTCGAGATGCAGCTTCTGACCTGGTCGAAACTCGCCGACCGGGGTTTTGAGCGCTACGAGGTGTCCAACTTCGCGCGCGCCGGGGCGGAATGTCTGCACAACCTCGCGTACTGGCGACAGGAGCAGTGGCTCGCCGCCGGGCCTTCCGCGTCGGGTCACGCACGCGGCTACCGCTGGAAAAACATCCCGAGACTGACGGACTGGATGGATTCCGTCCGTGCCACCGGCGGATGGTCGAGCGTCGTCGATCTGGAGACCCCGAGCGCCCCCCGTGCGCTCGCGGAACGCATCATGACCGGTCTGCGCCTGCGTGAGGGGCTGGACCTGACGGATCTCTTGGAGCGGGCCGAATCGTTCGGCGCCGGTAGCCGACTCCGCCGGGAGATCGATCGATTCGCGGACCGTGGCGAGTTGGAGATCGGCGTGGACGGGCGACTCCGGCTCGCCGACCAGGGCTGGCTGTTCGCCGACGGCATCGCCGCGTCGCTCATGGACGCGTTGTCGAGCCGTCCGTAGCGGCTTCAGCGGGCAATTCGCTGTCTGCCAGCAGCGCGAAGATACCCAGCGCGATGTGAATCATCCGGTCGTCCTCAACCATGGTCTCGGTGTTGTTCCAGCCCAGCGAGACGAACCAGGTCCTGCCATCGACACCGTCGGCGAGGTACGTCAGGTTCAGCACCCCCGGCTCGGATCCCCCTTTGAACGCGACGCTGGGCCAGGTCTGGTCATCCAGATTGATGCCGTCGTTGATCCGCAGGGCGTGCGCGAGCGCCTCCATGCACGGGCGCTGCTCCAAACGGCGCAACTCGAGCATGGTCCGCCCGAGTTCGCGGGCGCTGGCGAACCACTCGACCGAGTCGATCGCGACCGGCCCGTCCTCCTGCCAGCGCATCGCCAGCGGGATGCTGATGACCGCGTTCTGATAGGCCTCGGAATCGAGTATGGCCTGGCGCTCCGCGGGTGTCGCGGCCTTGATATACGCCTGAAGCACCTCAGCGGGTGCGCCGCGCTTGAGCTTGAAGAACTGCCCAGTCGACAGGAACGGCTGGTTCAGAGACGGCTCATCGTGGACGCGAGACATGAACTCGACGATCCGGTCACGCCCGACCCGCTCGATCAGGTGGTCCGTCGCCGGGTTGTCGCTGATGGAGATCATCAGGTCCGCGAAGCGGCTGAGCGGGAACTCCGGATTGGGGCCCATGCCCTCCCGGTTGGCCTGCACGCGCAGCTCGCCGATGGGCATCGTCTTGATCCCGAAGTCCAGAGCCAGCGGCTCGTCCCACGTGGCCTCGCCATCGTGGACCAACTCGGCGAGCGCCCCCAGCACCCAGAGTTTGAACGCCGAACCGATGCCGAGTCGCTTGTCCGGATTGATGCTGAAGACGGGAGCGAGTTTTTCACCCTCGACGGAGGCGACCAGAACCGACAGTTCGCCCGGCAGGTCGCGGAGCGCGTCGTCGACCTCCCACCACGACTGCGGGATATCCGCACTGGTCGGTGCGGGCGTGATCAGCAGGCCGTTTATCAGTCCGCTCTCGGGGTCCAGCGACAGTTGAAGCAGGAACCGCTTGCCGGTCGCTTTGGCTTCGAGGATCGCGCGCAGGGTGTAGTCGGTCGTGCCGCTCTCGATCGAAATCAGCACGGCCTCGCCGGAGCCGAAGATCCCCGTGTGCCCGGACTGCAGCGCCGCCGTCGACTTGGGGTCGGGCATCGCGCTGGGCAACTGCCTGACGAATTCCGGGGCGAAGCGCTCGGTCTCCGGATCTTCGATCCGTCCGCTCAGCGCCTCAAGGACCCAGACGAGTTGCTCGCCAACTGGAGTGTCCGGTGTCTTCACCGGTGTCGGCGCGTCGGTGGGTTCGGACACGGCGCCGTTCGCGACCGGCAGGCAGATCGCGAGCGCAATGATCAACGAAGTGAACAGACCGAAACCACATGCCTTGCAGAGGGATCCCATCGCGATGTTCCTCCAGATCACGAAAAAACCCGGCGTGACGCCGGGTGGATCGTACAGACTAACGTGCATCCCGCTGCGAGAGCGATCAGGCCGTGGCGGCCTTGCCCTCGGGGAGCTTCACGTAGAAGGGCACCGGGACGGATTCGTCGGCGGGGTAGACATGCACCTTGCGTCCGTTCCAGACGACGGTGCCGGCGATCTTCGCGAACAGGGTGTCGTCGTTGCCGCGGCCGACCATGTAGCCGGGATTCCAGTGCGTGCCGCACTGGCGGGCGATGATCGAGCCGGCCTTCGCGGTTTCGCCGCCGTAGAGCTTCACCCCGCGATACTGCGGGTTGGAGTCACGACCGTTCTTGGATGAACCTTGGCCTTTCTTGTGAGCCATGGCGAATTCCCTTTAATCAGAAAGGTGATGCGGTTTCCGCCCGATGTCATCGGGAGGGCCGAACAGAGTAGCGAGCGGAGATCGGCCTGTAAAGCGATCCATCGGCGGAATCAGGCCCGGATCCGGATCAGCGCATGATCCAGCGATCGACGGTGCGGCGGAACGGCTGGTCCGAGGTCGCGTCGATGTTGCCGGGGGTGGCGTGCCGGAGCATCCGGGTCTTGCGGAGCACGACGACCTCGCCGTTGTCCGGGCGGACGAACTGCTTG
>CAXAVQ010000034.1:0-12423 GCA_963971985.1 uncultured bacterium | reverse complement strand
TCGGCGAAATGGAGCATGAGGTCCGAACCGTCGACCACCGTGCTCGCCCCGGAGAGGTCACGATCGGATTCGATCCGAACACTCCGGGTGCGTTCCTCGGCATAACTGAGTTTGACCTGCCTCTTCGCGTCGTCAAGCCGGTAGTCAACAAGGTTCGCGCTGTTCGGGAGCACCGTGATCTGGAAGTCAAACAGATGCTTTGTGCCGTTCAGGAAGATCGAGAGCAGCAGCACACCGAGGCACAGCACCGAGACGCTGGTGAACGCCAGGCACGTGTACAGAAAGACTCTGTTCCGACGGTTCCGCGACGCCACCGGAACGGTCGTTGCGTTCTTGATGGATGAGACGCCGATCATTCGTACTCCTCGCGGAACTTCTTGAGGATGTAGTTGCCCAGCAGGGTCAGCCCGAGCGTGATGATGAACAGCGTGGCGCCGACCGCGTAGCTCGAGTAGTACTCGACCGAACCGTGCGGGGCGTCACCGAGGAAGATCTGCACCATGTACGCGGTCATCGTCTGGGACCCATCCGCCGGGTTCGTGGCGAGTCGGGCCATGCCGCCCGCAGCGAGCGCGACGATCATCGTCTCGCCGATCGCACGGGCGATCGCGAGCAGGAACGCCGCGATCACACCCGACAGAGCAGCCGGCACCACGACCTTCACCGACACATCAAACTTCGTTGCACCGAGCCCGTAGGCACCCTCGCGGAGCGACCGGGGCACGGCCCGCAATGCGTCTTCGGAAAGCGAGCAAACGGTCGGCAGGCACAGGATGCCCACAGCGATGCCCGCCGAAGTGGAGTTGAAGTACTCAAAGATCTTGTCACCGGTGAAGGCCTCGGACCCGGATCGCAGGGTCGGGGTAATCACCGCCAGTGCGAAGAAGCCGTAGACCACGGTCGGGATGCCCGCGAGCACTTCCAGGACCGGCTTGAGGATCGCGCGGACGCGCGAAGGTGCGTACTCGCTCAGGTAGACCGCCGTGATCAGGCCGACAGGAAGCGAAATGACGGCGGATATCGCCGTCACCATCAGCGTCCCGGTCACCAGCGGCCACATCCCGAATTTCTTGTCAGCGCCCAGAAGAGGGTTCCATTCGAACCCGGTCAGGTAGCCCCAGAGCGACACTTCCTCGAACTCACTGAAGAAATGGAAGCTCTCGCTGAACAGGATGTAGACGATCGAGGTTGTCACCAGGATCGAGAACGCCGCACAGAGCACAAGGCTGCTAAAGATCAGCGACTCGCGGAACTTTCGGAGTTTCACGCTCCGCGCCCGGTGCTTCGACGCCGGGAGTTGCGGAACTGGAATTCCCGGCCGGGTATTCATCTGCGATCCCTCGGTGGAACGGGTGGCGGAGTCGGCCATTCTGCAAGAGCCGCCCTCGGGCGTTAGCCCGGGGGCGGCAGGATATCGAACGATCGGACATCTGTCCGCCGCATCAGCGGTAGACGTTGACCACGCTGCCCTTGACGGCGTTGCCGTCGGCGTCGTGGAACTGTGTGCCGGTCTTGCCCTGGCGGAAGTTCCGCATGGCGCGGAAGTAGACGCTCTGGGGCAGCGGGACGTAGCCGACCTGGGAGGCGTACTTGCCGCCGTTCTCAAGGTAGTACTGCACGAAGGCGCGGATCTCGGGACGCTGGGCGGACTTGGTGTTCACGTAGACGAACAGCGGACGCGAGAACGGAGCGTAGTCACCCGCTTCGATCGCTTCGGGGGTGGGGCCGACCGCTTCGCCGGTCTCGGGGTTCACGATGTTGACGGCCTTGAGCTTGTCCTTGTTCTCTTCGTAGTACGCGACGCCGAAGAAGCCGATCGCGCCGGCCTCGTTGGCAACGCCGTTGACGAGGATGTTGTCGTCCTCGGAAACGGTCACGTCGCCGCGCACGTTGCCGTCACCGACGACGACTTCCTTGAAGTAGTCGAAGGTGCCCGAGTCGGTGCCGGGGATGAACATCTTGATGTCGCGGTTCGGCCAGTTCGGGTTCAGGTCGTTCCAGGTCTTGACGGTCGAGCCCTCGAGGAAGAGCTTCTTCATGTCCTCGACGCTGAGCTGGTCGCACCAGTAGTTGTCGTTGTTGACGACGAAGGTGAGGCCGTCGTACGCGACGGGCAGCTCGATGAACTCGACGCCGTTCTCGCGAGCAACCTTGACTTCCGACCACTTGATCGGACGCGAGGCGTTGGAGATGTCGGTCTCACCGACGGTGAACCGCTTGAAGCCGCCACCCGTGCCGGTGATCGCGTTCTGGATCTGCAGGTCGGGGTTCATATCGCGGAACGACTCGGCCACCGCGATGGTGATCGGGGCGACGGTCGAGGAGCCGGCGATGTTGACCGAACCGGTCACCGGGGCGGTCGCGGCGATGGCGACGGCACCGAGGCCAAGAGCGGCGACGGAAGCGAACGCTTTGGTGTTGCTTTGCATGTCATGATTCCTGTGGAAAGGGGCCTACGAGGGACCTCGATTGGTCCCGAACGGCTGGGATAGTCCTCTTACACTATTCAGATTGTGTTAAGGCCTGATTAGGAATACGGAAACTCCACATCGAGGCTCTCGGGGTCCGTCGCCGCGGGCAGCCGAAGTCGGAACTTCGACCCGGCTCCCAGTTCCGATTCCACGAGAATGCTCCCCCCGTGCACCAGAGCGATGTGCTTGACGATCGCAAGACCCAGCCCGGTCCCCCCAAACTCGCGGCTGCGGGCCTTATCCACCCGATAGAACCGCTCGAACAGGCGGGGCAGGTGCTCCGGGGCGATGCCGGGCCCCTCGTCGGCGACCTCGAACTCAACGAACGCCTCGTCCTCAATCTCCACTTCACGGACCGTGACCGTGACCCTGGTTCCTGAAGGACAGTACTTGATCGCGTTGCTGATGAGGTTCGTGATCGCCTGCTCCGCGAGCCGGGAATTCGCCTCGATGTACAGGGATTTGGAGACGTGCAGGATGATCGGGATCTTCTTCTGCTTCGCCTCGGGCTCGAGGTGGACCCGCACCGCGTGCAGCAGGGCCCCCGCCGGGGTCGGCTGGGTAACGAGCCGGTCGGACACATCGGCACGCTCAAGACTGGTCAGGGCGAGCATGTCGTCGATGATCTGACCGAGCCGGTCGGCGTTCCGGGCGACGATAGTCAGGAACTTGCTCGCCTGCTCGGGATCCCCCAGTCCGTCATCGAGAAGCGTCTCGACGTAGCCCTTGATGTTCGTGATCGGCGTGCGCAGTTCGTGCGATACGTTGGCGGCGAAGTCGGTCCGCAGGTTCTCGAGCTTCTTCAGATGGGTCACATCGCTCAGCACGATGATCGAGCCGACCCGCTTGCCGTTGGCGTCACGGAGACGCCCGGCGATCGCCCGGACGATCAGGGCGCTGCCTTCGCGCAGTTCGAGTTCGCGGGTCATGTCGCCCTGCTCGACGATGGCGTCCGCCGCGAAGCGCAGCAGGGCCGGCTGTGAGACGAGTTCGGCGAATCGGCGCCCGCGCGCCGCCGCCCCGGTGAGACCGAGCAGTTCCTGGGCGACGCGGTTGATGCTCAGGACCCGCTGCTCGACGTCGATCGCGATCACGCCGACCTGCATCGACTGCAGCACCGACTCCTGCTCATTGCGCTGCGTGGTCAGCAGTTCGACTTGCTCGCCCACACGATCGCGGATCTGGTCAAGGGATTCCGAGATCCAGCGGATTTCCTTGATGCTCGAGTGGGGGATTTGCGCGGTCTGGCCCTCATCGATGAACGAGCGGGCGCTGTCCGAGATCGCCGCCAGGCGCGCACCAATCCATGAGAGAAAGATGCCCCCGGCGAGGCAGTTCGCAGAAGCGATCGCGACGAAGCCACCCCAGACCGGGATCGGACTGGCCCCGCCGACCCCAACCACGATCAGAGCGGCAGCGACGGCCACATTGACCGGGACCAGAACGAGCAACAGGCTCGCCCAGAGGGGACGAATCGGGGGGGTATCCATGGTGGAACACTACCGTCTGGTGAGCGCGGCGACCCGCCTCAGGAAAGCGAGCCCTGGGCCGGCTGGCGATCCCACTGCTCTGCGAGGCGGTACCCGACGCCGCGGACCGTCTCGATCAGAGCGCCGTACTCCGCGAGCTTCTGACGCAGGGCCGCGACATGGACATCGATCGCCCGGCTGGACAGCACCGCATCCTCGCCGCGAACGGCAGAAACAATCTGGTCTCGGGTCCGGACGAAGCCCGGGCGGGTCGAGAGATAGTGCAGGAGCCGGTATTGGGTCAGGGTGAGTTCGAGGTCTTCGCCGCAGAGCGTCGCGGTGTGGCGAGCCGGGTCGATGATCAGGTCGCCGCCTGCCAGGGCGATCTGACCTCCGGTATCGGTCTCGCGACGACGGAGAGCGGCTTTGACCCGGGCCATCAGGACACGAGGGCTGAACGGCTTGGTGACGTAGTCCTCGGCCCCGAGTTCGAGCCCGACAACGATGTCCGACTCCTCACCGCGAGCCGAGACCATGATGATCGGGATTTCCGCGGTGTTCGGGTCGCGCTTCAGTCGCTTGCAGACTTCCAGGCCGTCGAGGTCCGGGAGCATGATGTCGAGGATGATCAGTTTCGGCGGCGCGGCTCGGACGGCGTCCTGAACCTGACTCCCGGAGGCGATCAACTTCGTCGCGTAGCCCTCACGTTCGATGTGATACTGGATCAGTTGGGCGATATCGGTCTCGTCTTCAACGATCAGCACGCAAGGGCGTTCCATCGGTCCGGTCTCCCGCTGTGATGGCCGGACGAGCCCGGCTCACATTGTGAAGAACAGTAGGGTTCTGGCGCGATCTGTCCAGAGGGGGAAGCCCGGTTTAACCAGACCTGAACGCAATAGCCGACTTCGCGCGACCGAAACAACCGTTTTTCACGCAATTCTCACCCGTCCTGAGATGTCAGCACGCCGGATGCGCACCTGGCGCTGCGGGTACACTCACCCGAATGGATGCCCTTAAGCCGCTGGTGATCTCCGCCCCGTTCGGGAACTACATCCAGCCGGACTGCGCGACCGCCACGCTCGGGACGTACACCGCCGCCCCCCGCGCCGGACGCCTCTGGAGGATCATCCGGACTGTGCGCTACTACCCCCGACTTGGGGCGTGGGTAAACAAGATCGGGCTCCGGAATCCCGGAATCGATCACCTGAAGCGATCCGTGGATTCAGGAAAGATCCTTCCTGCGGACAAACTGCTCTCGATCCACGGCTTTTCGACGGATGACTGGTGGCGGCTCCTGGATCGTGCATCCGAGATCCGACCGATGGGGCTCGAGCTCAATATCTCCTGCCCGAATGTAGGTGAAATCTCCTGGCCTCCGGACCTGTTCCGTCGGGCGGTCGACACCGGCCTCCAGATCGTGGTCAAGATTCCCCCGGTGCGATTCGAGCGCATCGTTGATGACGCCCTCGGCGCCGGTGTCCGCTGGTTGCACTGCTGCAACACGCTCCCTGTTCCCGCCGGGGGGATGTCCGGCAGGCCGCTGCTCCCGATATCGCAACGAGTCGTGAGCGAGGTTCGCGAGACCGCCCTCAAGCGGGGCATCGAGGACCTGCGTCTCATCGGCGGCGGCGGCGTCCGCAGCCCAGAGGACGCGATCGCCTATCGACGCGCCGGAGCCGATGTGGTCGCGGTGGGAACGCTGGTCTTCGGCCCTCGATACATCTCGAAGGCGCACACCCAGCGCGTTCTCGAGCCGATTGCTGACGCGTGCCGGTCTTGGGCTACTGACTGAGCCGCTTCACCCTGGTGGTGGATGCGGACTTCACGGTGATTGAGATGCCCTGGGCGTCCGAGACCATCTCGGTGATGGACTCGGTTTCCAGCGACTCGAGAATCCCCAACTGAGCGTTCCAGTGGAGCCGACCGGTGAGCGATGCCTCGCGGGTCTCCACGTTCGGCAGGACCGACGCGTCGGCGGGCATTTCGGCCTTCGGTTCCCCGGACACGCTCAGAACCGCGATCGAGGTTCGGGGCTGGATCTCGAGCACGCGCAGTTCGACAGGGCTCGCGGGCACACCGAGAGACGAAACCGCCGGTCGTTCGACCTGCCACGTGTCGCTGACGGATCGGTTCGGCGAGCCTTCATCGAGGATGCTTAGCAGCGGCTGGAACATCGCCTTCGAGGCCTCGGGACCGAAGAGTTGACCGAACAGCACGCCGGCCAGCCCGTCCGGAGCGAGCGCATCGAGCCCTTCGACCTGCTTGATGCTTCCTCGTGCGTCCACGACGAGGCGGATCTGCTCGTTCAGAAGAGGGCGACAGACCTCGGCGTAGACATTGCCCTGATCGGCCGGCGCGGGATTCTTCGAGTCGAACGAGCCCGGCACCTGCCCGCCGTCGAATGAGATGCTCAGTTGTCGGTAGGTCAGTCCCACCACGACCTGATCAGCGGACTGTTCAGAGGGCAGTCGGACCAGTTCGATGACTGCGCCCATGGTGGTCTTCGAAGTCTGGTTCTGCCCGAACGCGCTCATCGCCTGGGTCGAGGTCACGGCGTATTCGAACCGGTGCGTCTGGTCGGCGTCGAGTTTGAACGAGAGGTCAACGGCGCCGGGCGCCCGATCGGAGGTCGCGCCAGAAGCCACCGTGGTCAGGACGAGGCCGATCGCCAGCGTCAGCCACACGATGAGACGGGTCGGGATTGGCATGTCTCGGTCTCCTTACAAAGGGCAATGACAGTCCATCACACCCGTCAGACGTGTCAGGCGTCGGTCGGTTCGGCGATTTCGTCCGGGTTCTCCTGATGCGCCTCGATCTTCCACGGCTCCACGGATCGCTCGATCTTCAGACGGGATCGGACCCGGAGTTCGACCTCGCCGCCGGCGAGCCCGGGCGGCGATCCGGCCATGCGGATCGCCTGGCGGGATTCCAGCCCCTCAAGCACGCCATCGCGAAGGTTCCATCGCGCCGTGCCGCTCCCGGACGATTCCCGGAGCGTGATCCCGGTATCCCGTCGCACCTCGCCCGTGGAGAACTCGTTTCGCACTTCGACGGTGGCGAGGGCGTCGGTCGCGCTCTCCAGGGTCCATTTGGTGACGGATACGACGTCGAAGCCGAGACCGGAATCCTCTTCGCTCCGCTGCTCCCAGGTCGCACCGAGTGCCACGGGTTCTGGCGTGGGACAGATCTGGAAGAGGGGCAGGAACCGGTTCCGGACCATCTCGACGCTGATGAGTTCGGCGTCACATACTTCTTCGGGGATCCGGACCGACTCGATCGCTCCGACGTCCGAGAGTTCCAGCGTGATCGACTGTCCTATGAGCGGATCGAGCGCATTCGCGTATTGGGCAGCGACGAACTCTCCCTTCCCGAGCATCGCCCGGCCGTTCACTTCGCCCGTCTCAGGGTCCCAGAGACCGGTGTCGTACTCCACATCCTCGAACTCGCCGAGCAGGTTGGGAGCCTGGGTCTGAAAACGGATCCGGTCGAAGCGGAGCTTCGCGACCGGGGAGCCGTCCTCATCGAGTGCGATCTGGCGCGTCAGGAAGTAGGTGAGGCGTGTGGTCTGGCTGGCTCGTTCGTCGATCGCGGGCACCGCGCGCGTGACCACGCTCTCGCTCTCGACGCGGAAGCGCTGCTCCCCGCCGTCGACGAACGTGGGGCGGAGGTCCACCGGTTCCGTCGTGACGCCGGACCCGGTCGGAGCGAGCATGAGCACGAGGCAGCAGATAATCGCGAGTGCTTGCATGCCTGGAGTCTAGGCGAGGCGGCGCCTCGGCCTCAGGCGTTCGCGACCGCGCCGCAGACCTTCTGGGCGGCGTCGCCGAGGTCGTCGGCCGCCTGCATCGTGGGGATGTCGGCCTGGGCGTCCTGCAGGATCTTCTTGCCGGCCTCGACGTTGGTGCCTTCGAGGCGCACCACGAGCGGGACATCAAAGCCCACCTGCTTGGCGGCGTTGACCACGGCCTGGGCGATCACGTCGCAGCGCATGATGCCACCGAAGATGTTTACGAGCACGCCTTCGACGCCCTTGTCGTCGAGGATGATCTTGAAGGCCTCGGTGACGGCTTCTTCGGACGCGCCGCCGCCGACGTCGAGGAAGTTGGCGGGCTCGCCGCCGTGGTGCTTGATGATGTCCATGGTGGACATCGCGAGGCCGGCGCCGTTGACGAGGCAGCCGATGTTGCCCTCAAGCTGGATGTAGGAGAGGCCGAACTTCTGGGCCTTGAGTTCGTTGGCGTTGTCTTCGGAGGGGTCGTGCAGGGCCGCGATGTCCTTGTGACGGAACAGCGCGTTGCCGTCGAAGCCGAACTTCGCATCGATGGCGAGGACCTGACCGTCGGGGTGGTCCTGCGAGGCCGGGGTCACGATCAGCGGGTTGATCTCGGCGAGCTCGCAGTCCTTCTCGCGGAAGACCGTGTCGAGCGCCAGCATGATCTTGACCGCCTGATTGACCTGCTTGCCTTTGAAGCCGAGCTTGTAGGCGAGGCGGCGCGCCTGGTGCGGCTGCAGACCCATCAGCGGGTGGATCGGCTCCTTGATGATGGCGTCGGGGTTGCTCTCGGCGACCTCTTCGATCTCGGTGCCGCCCTCGGCGGAGGCGATCAGGATGTTCCGGCGCGTGGCGCGGTCCGTGGTGATCGAGAGGTAGAACTCCTTCTCGATGTCCACGCCGGCGGCCATGAGGATCTTCTTGCATTCCACGCCGTCGGGGCCGGTCTGCTGGTTCACCATCTTGTTGGAGAACATGAACCGAGCGGCTTCCTCGGCTTCTTCGGGCGAGCGAACGAGTTTCACGAAGCCGGCCTTCCCTCGACCGCCGGCGAACACCTGGGCCTTCACGACCACGAGGTCCGTGCCCGCTTCCTTGGCGATCTGCTTGTACGTGCTGGCGGCGTTCTCGACGTTCTCGATCACGGTGCCTGACGGGACGGGGACGCCTGCGCCGGAGAGGATGTCGCGGGCCTGGTATTCGTGGATCTTCATGCTGCTTCCTGCTGCAGGGTGATAGTGGGAGTTCGCTGGCGGGCATGATAACCAGCCCGGGCACGTGCGATCGGGGCATGAAAAAACCAGCCGGAAGGCTGGTTCTGCGTATCGGTATCGGGTCGCGTCTTTACTTGTCGGCGACGTTGAGCGAGCGTCCGAGGCGACGCTTGCGGTTGATCATCTTGCGTCCGTGCTTCGTGCGCATGCGGGCGCGGAAACCGATGGAACGCTTGCGTTTGATCCGGCTCACTCGGCGTGGGTAATGCATGGTGTAATCCTCACACTGTCTTCCGGGCGGAGCCCGATCCAAGGTCGATTTCGAGAATGGGACAGACGACCCACGGGCGGCCTGTCGGGTCGGAGAGTGTAGCAAACCCCCTCGGGACTGCAACTTCAGGCCGACCGTGAGCGTTTTCTGGTGCCCCGGTCCGGATTCGGGTGTACGCTGAGATCGGCGACGGATGGTGCCGTCGCCGGCGGCCGCGGCGAGCGAAGGTGCCGTCCCCCGCAGGGTGGACGGCGGTTTGGCCCACGCGTCTGTGGAAACATCCGGTCGCCGAGGAACGCTCGGCAACCGGTCTCGCATCGCACGTGACCCGACGATTGTGACGTCGGGATCGCCGACGGGTGGGCAGTGTGTCGCACAGCGCTGAATCAATCCGAAAAGTCGAGTCTGTACTGGGTTATACGTTCTCGGATCCAGCCCTCCTTGAGCGGGCCCTGACCCACGCCTCGATCGCCGACGATCGGCTCGAATCCAACGAACGCCTGGAGTTCCTCGGTGACGCGGTCCTCGGGTACGTGGTGTGCGAGGAACTGTTCAGGCAATTCGATGACCTGCTCGAGGGCGAACTCACGAAGATCAAGTCGGCGGTGGTCTCCCGTCAGCTGTGCGCTCGGATCGCCAAGGAACTCGGACTCGACCAGATGCTCAGTCTGGGAAAGGGTATGCAGGCCCGCGACAGCCTCCCCTCGTCGCTGGCCGCAGCCGTCTTCGAATCGGTGATCGGTGCGATCCTGCTTGACGGCGGCATCGACGTCGCGAGGCGGTTCATACTCGAGCACATCGCGCCGCACATCGAAGAAGCGGCGGCGTCAGGGCACCAGCAGAACTTCAAATCGGTGCTCCAGCAGCACGCTCAGGCCCACCTCGACCATCAGCCGGTCTACGTCCTCAAGCGCGAAACGGGGCCCGACCACGCCAAGCGATTCGAGATCGCGGTTCAGTTGGGAGACCGGGTGTTCGACTCCTGCTGGGCGTCATCGAAGAAGCGGGCGGAGCAGAAAGCGGCTTTGATCGCTCTTGAAGAACTCGGCCTGATCCGAGAAACCCGAGACGGGCAAGTGGTGTACGTGCCGGAAGAGATGTTCGACGGGCAGGTCGACCCGAGCGACTGAAGTCAGTTGCTTGTCCATCCGCTGAGGTCCACTCGGACTCGCCCGGGCTCGGTCTGGCCCGGGAACCAGGGACGGGGCCAGGACGAATGCACCTTCGGCTCGGCCTCGGGACCGGTGCGATGCCACCGGACAAAGCCGATCTCGACGAACCCGGTCGCCTCGGCCTGTCGGATTGCTCCTTCGGGGAAGTCGATGATCGTGGACCAGCCGTCGGTTGTCTGGACCGTGACCGACGCGTCGGGAGCGATCCGGACGACCTCGCTCTCGCCGGCGTAGGGGCCGAAAAACAGATCGATCGAGTGCGCGGCGGCGTCCGCGGGACGAGCCCGGGCTTCCACGAGCACACGCCAGGTCGAGGCGCGATCGTCGTGGTAAATCAGCGCGGTGGTTTGCTCATCGAGCGCGACGGGCACCACGGCGTCGGCGTTCCAACTCGCGAGGGTCCACGGGCGCAGGGCCGGTCCGATCTGGAGGCCGGGTCGTTTGATCTCGACGGGTACGACCCGTGCTTCGAGCCGTCTCTGGCGATCGCCGTCACGGAGTTCGATCGCACCGGCGACCACCCGGTCGCGTTCCGGGGAGGCGTTGGGTTCGATCGGGCGTACCACGCTCGGATCGAAGCGGATCACGGATGTGGAGTACGCGGGCAACTGAAGCAGCGCTGCGTCGAATTCCCCGGGCGGGCCAAACGTGAGGGTGCGGTTCTCGCCCGCGAGGTTGGTGGTCACGGCGGTGGCGCCCTGCGCGATCAGGATCTGTTCCGCCTCCTCGCCACCCTCGCGGAACCGTTCGTTGGATTGGATGAGGAGGGATTCGCCGGCGTCGTCAATCACGACGCTCCGCGAGGCCGGACGCGAGTCCAGGTACTGACGAACTCGTGCGGCCCGCTCCTCAGCGGTCAGGGCCCGCGAGAGCAGGGCCGGGAATAGGATGGTCTCGGCCTCGCCATCGGTTGGCCACACCGGGAGCAGACGCCCGTCGAGGCCTCTCGAGACCGCGGTGAGCCGGGCCAGCAGGGAGGCGGCGAGGTCCGGGTTCTCGGCTTCGAGTTCGGAAAGAGCGGCCCGGACCTCGAATTCGATGGTGGTGGCGAGGCCAGCCAGATTCGGGTCCTCGATGATCTGGCGTTCGTCCAGTGACGCGGTCCCGAACAGGCGTCCGGGGGAGAAACGGTCGGCAAGAAGTGACGCCCGCCAACGGCGTGCGGGGTCAGATGCCTCGGCCAGGATGAGCTCGCCGAGCGATCGCCATTCGTCGGCGGGGGCTTCCAGCGCCGCGATTCTGCCGGTGGGAAGGTCCTTTGGCTGTTCCGCGAGGCGGGCCGGGAATCGTTCTCCGGCGATTTCCAGAAGCACGGCTCGATCTCGCCCGTCACGCGGCGATCTGGCCTGGGCCTCGTCGTAGGACGCCGGGAGGTGAACGAACAGCGACCAGTACACAGGGCTTGTGATGCTCCCGGATGTCACATCCGCCGGTCGGACCGCCTGCCAGCCGGCCGGCTCTGCGAGCCATGGTGTCGACGCCGAGGTGGTGTTCGTCTGCGGTGTGGTAAACCCTATGATTTCCGAGACAAGGGTCTGAGGTGGGTCAGAGCCGTTGGGGTCGAGCAGTCGCACCGTCATGGGTTCGGGTACCCAAGTCCCGAAGGTGTTGCCCTGCGGGCGTGAGAGCGGGATGCGGATGGGCAGGCCGGGGAGCGCGACGAACGTGCTCAAGCGGATCTGAGCGGGTGCGACTACCGGCGGTGTTTCGGGCGCCGGCGATTGTCCGGAGGCGGGCAGCGCAAGGGTTGCGCCCAACAGGAGCGCGATGGCGGTCGCTTTCAGGCTGGATCGGCGAGGTTCACGCAACGGGCACCGGTCTCCGGACGATGTGTTCAGGGCGCGGCCGCTCCGGTCGCGACACCGCCGGACGATACCGACTGGAGGAGGCTCGCGTCATGATTTCTCTGATGCCCGATGGACGTGTTGAGTTCCGTGTGCTGGCGTCGACGGCGGCACGCGTGCAACTTCTGGGAACGTTTACCGGATGGGAACGCAACGCGATCGATCTCGAGCCGTCGGGAGACGGATGGTTTGGCGCCGAGGTCCGTATCG
>CAXAVQ010000033.1:0-12532 GCA_963971985.1 uncultured bacterium | reverse complement strand
CTCGTCGGTGTAGCGCTGGGCGAAGCGTCCCGCGCCGGAGATCACCGCCACAACCAGTACCGCGATCCCGATCGCGATGATCGTGTCGGTAAAGCCCCACGAAGCCGGCGGCTGGATCCCGAAGGGCCATTCCGGCTCCGGGGCGTTGCCGTCGGCCTCGGCGCGGATTACGTCGATCGCCAGGCCCTGACCGATCGCGGCGGCGAGCATGAGAAGCTGTGTGGCGACGGTCACGACGAGCACCGGGATCGCGCTGTACTTGTGGTCCCAGGCCAGCGCCATGATCCGGCGCAGCAGCACCAGCACACCGAGGGAGGGTTCCTCCGGCGCGTCGTCGCTCTTGACTGTGGCTGGCTTGGTCGTTGGGCGGGACAAGGAGAGGATGGTACGCTGAAGATCCGGCGACAACCGCCGCGTGCGAAGAACTTTGGAGTCTACCCATGCCAGAGCGGTCCAGTGTCGGAACAGCGATTTCGTGTGCGGTTCTCGCGTGTTCGACCGTCACGCTGGTCGGTTGCAGCTCGACCGCACCCCCTCGCCTGACGGTATCGGATGTGTCGATCGACGAAGAAACCGACCTGGCGATGGTTCTGCTGTTCTCGGTCGAGGGGGAGAACCCCAACACCTTCCCTTTGCCGCTGGAGGAAGTCCGCTACCGGCTCCAGCTCGATGGCGATCGGGTCTTCTCGGGCGTTCGTTCGGCGCAGATCACGATCCCGCGGAGTTCGACGGGGGCCGTCGAGTTGCCGGTGGCGTTCGAATTCGCAGATCTCGGGGGTGCGTTGAACGGTCCGGCCCCGTATCGCCTGACCGGGACCGTGCGCTACCGGCCGGACGGAACATTCCCGGGCGTTCTGTTCGATTCGGGCGTGTACCGGCCCAGCGCCTCGTTCTCGGTGAGCGGCGTGCTGGACTTCACACCCGCCAACCGTACCGGTCCGTTCCCGGAGGGCGAGACCGGTGGAGCGGTACGGATCGAGAACCCGTCCACAGACGACTAGCGGACCGATTCGGTCCTCACGGTTCCGTCCTGCTCGATGATGACCGAGATCGCCCCGTCGGTCGCGGTGGTCCACCACTCGCGACCGGATCGCACATCGTCCCAGCGATCGTCGAGCACGCGACTCGGCCCGGTCGATTGCAACAGGATCTGCGGGTCGAGCAACTCGACGAACGGGTAGGCGAAGGAGCGCGCGCTGCCGTGGTGGGGGACTTCGATAATGTCCGCGCGAAGATCAGGCTCACGCTGCTCAAGCAGTTGCATCGCGTCGCGCTCGATGTCACCGAGAAGCAGAATTGTCGGTGACGACGGTTCGGTCCCGGCGCGCAGGCGCAGGATGATCGATGCATCGTTGTCGCGTTCAAACTCGTCGCCCGGGGCGGGGTGCAGGACTTCGAGGTCGAGCGGCCCGAGCGACAGCGTGTCGCCGCGCTGAACGGTCTCCACCCGGATCCGGAGATCGCGCAAACGATCAACGAGGAGTCGAGCGGCGCTGTCCGGCTGCGCCTCCGCCTGGTCCAGCAGGTGCTCCGTGACGATCACTCGGCGCACGCCCAGCGGCCGCGCGGCGTCGACCAACCCGGAGAAGTGGTCGATGTCCGTGTGCGACACAACGACCGTCTCGACGCGACCGGTCCCCAGCGCGCGGATCGCTCGCGGCAGTTCACGTTCGCCGATCCCCAGCCATCGCGATCCGCAGTCGTAGAGGATCGACTCGCGCCCGGAACGGAGCAGGATCGAGGTGCCGTCGCCCACGTCCAGCATGTCGATGCGGACCAGTTCATCACGGGGCAGCGACGGCCCGATCACCACGCCGTAGAGCAGCGGGGCGCAGACCAGCGCACTCGCGATCCAGCGCCGGCGCTCCGTTGTGTACGACGGGAACATCCACCAGACCGTCACCGCGATCCATGCACCGGCGAGGGCCCAACCCATCGAGGGCAGGTACCAGACGACGCCCGGAAGCCGGTCGATCCAGCGGACCGTTTCTGCGAGCCAGATGGCGGGAAGAAGACTCAGACCAATGGCGACGTCAGAAATCGCGGGGATCAGCGCGCCGAGCGCGAGCGCCGCGTACCCGATGCCCAGCACCAGAGCGACCAGCGGCATGAGCAGCACCGAGAGCGGGGCAGCCAGGGGTGAAAACACACCGAAGTGCAACGCGATCAGGGGCGTCGAGACGGCCGAGGCACAGATGGAGACCGCCGCGGCGTCCTTCAGGCGATGCGCGATGACCGACCAACCGTGCAGTTCATCGGTCGGCGGGGCTTGGCCGAACATCCAGACCCGGAGCGGTTGTGCACACACGATCAGCGACGCGACGACGAGGAACGTCAGTTGAAAGCCCGGATTGAACAGGTCGATCGGGCGCGCGATGAGCAGCCCGGTCGCGACCAGCGCCAGCACGCTCAGCCGGTCGTACGACCGACCGGTGGACTGCGCGAGCACAAACGCCAGAGCGATCAGCACCGCCCGCAGCACCGGTGGGCGCGCTGGGATCAGAATCAGCAGCAGAAAACACGCGCCGAGCACGACCGCCAGTTCCAGTCGGGGTCGGTCGCCCGTCAACCGAACCAGCATCGCGAGGCCCACGAGCACCATCCCCACGTGCAGCCCGCTGATGGCCAGGAAGTGCCCGACACCCGCGCGGGCGAAGGCGTCCTCGAGCGGCCGGAGCGCATCCCCCTCTCGATCACCGAGCAGCAGGGCATTGAGCAGCGCCGCGCTCGACGACCGGTCGGACCGCTCTCCGGCCATCTCGATCTGCCGGATCATGGAACCGCGCAGAGACGCGGTCGATGCTCGCAACCCGCTCGCAGAATCGATTGGTTCGATCAGATCCGGCCCGTCGACGCGCACGCTCCCGACGATCCCGCGCTGCATCGCGCCAGGGCGCGGGTCGTGCGCACCGGGGTTCCCCGGTTGGCGAAGCCGGGACGCCATCCCCGTCAGCCGAACCACGTCGCCGGCCCGACCGTTGATCCGATCCGTCGCCGACACCGACACGTAGAGAACGCCCGAAGCATCCGACCAATCCGAGGCGCCGGTTCGGACCGCGCGGGCATCCAACCGGAACCGGACCGACGGCGGGGCGTAGCGCGCTGCCGGTGCGAGCGCGCCGGATGGACTCGTCGAACGCGGCGCATCGAGGATCACGCCCTCAACGCTCAGGACTCGCGGTTCGTCCTCGAGCGAGCGGATGAGCGAATCGCGAGGCGCATGGCTGACGCGTGTGACGGTCCAACCGGCGCTGATCAGGGCCAGCGCGACCAGCAGAAGTGCCGGCGCCCCCGAACCGCCGAGCCGGGAACGCGCGAGCACGCCGATCGACGCGAGGGTCGCTCCGCCGATCGTCAGCGCGATCCCTGATCGGTATCCCAGCGCGGACGCGATCAGGATCCCCGCCGCGACTGCGATGAACGCCTGCACCGCCCGCCTCCCGAACACCGCTCCGGTCGGGAACGAATCGGGGATATCCGGAGCGAGCGGATGCATGCGAGGTTTCCGCTCCGATCGGTCAGGCGCGGATCGCGTCGAACCAGTCGGTAGTGAGTTCGTCGATGAGCGGACGCCCCTCGGCGAACCGTCGGATGTTGCGACAGATCACCTCCGTCGCGTGCTCCCAGTAGTGGGCGCTCGCCGCGGCGACACTGGGCGTGATGATGACGTTCGGCATCGTCCACAGCGGGCTCGCAGAGGGAAGCGGCTGGGTCTCGAAGGCATCAATGCCCGCGCCGGCGATCCGCTGGCGTCGCAGCGCGTCGAGCAGCGCAACCTGATCGACCACGCCGCCACGACTGACGTCGATCAGCACGGTATGGTCTCCCATCTTCGAAAACTCGCGACGACCGATCATCGGCTTGGAACCGGGGTGCCTCGGCGAGGCAACGATCACGACGTCGGACCGCACCAGCAGGTCCTGCAGGCGCGAAAGTTCGAGCATCTCGTCGATGTGGATGTGGTCCTCGTCGGGATGGGCCGAGGTGGCGAGCACCTGCACCCCCAGCGCCTTCACGCGCTGAGCGATTTCGTCACGCATCGTCCCGAACGCCACGATCCCGACTGTGCTCCCGTGCAGCGATCGCATCGCCGGCGCGATCTCGGCCGCCGCCCACCGGTGCTCGGTCTGCGCCAGAACCGCGTCGTCGATGCGGCGCAGCAGCGCGAGCGTCAGCGCGAGGGCGTGCTCGGCGATCTGGGGCCCGCGGATCGAGGCGGCGGTCGCCACCCGTACGCCCCGGCGCACCGCCGGGAGCAGCGAGCTGATCGCGTCACCGAGCGGACCGGTCATCTGGATCCACTTTACCGACGCGCCCATCTGCTCGAACTGGTCGTACGTCAGCGGGAAGCCGACGAGCTGCGTGGTCTTCGGGAGCACGCTGAGCAGTTCCGCACGGCTGCCCACCGTGCGCACCGTCGTGCCCTCCGACGCCGCTCGGATCGCCTCGACGTGAGCGTCCGGGAGGCGCCAGCCCTCGGCTTCCTGAAAAATCGCGAGCGTGAGCGTGCCTTCGGCCATGCGCGACAGTCTACATCGGGCAAGATCGAGGGGGCCGGTCAGCCGGTTCCGATCAGCGGAACAGCGCGAGCGCCACCATCACCGCCATCGCCAGGAACATCGTCACCAGACTCAGCCATCCGATATCGTCTCGGACCTTGGGGGGCACGAGTTCCAGCGGCTTCGACAGCACCCGAGCGACACGCAGCGCGACCGGCCGGGCGAACCCGGCCAGGCGGAACAGCGGTGCGAGACGCGAGGGTCTCGCGTCCTGCGGAGTCGGGGTGGGCTGGGGAGGGGTGCCCGCGGGTGTTGCAGCGGGTTGCTCGGCCGCCGGCGTGCTGGTCGCGGGTTCCGTCGAAGGCGATGGCTGCTGCGCTTGACCGGACTCCGGCTTCGCCTGAGCCGGAGCAACGCCCATCTCCGCGCTCGCGGGTGACTCGGCCATCAGCTGGGCGAGCGCATCGGCATCCTCGTCCGATCCCTCGGCCTCGGTCTGCACGGCGCTCGCGTGTTGATCGATGACCTCTTCGACGACGTCGTCACTCGACCGGAACGCCTCATCGCCGGTTTGCTCTGCGGCGCCCTCGCTTGTAGCCCCGGGCTCGTCTTCGGCTTCCGGAGCGTCGGCGACGACGGTTTCGGCTTTCGCAGCCAGATCCGCGTCGATGTCCTCGATCGAGCGGTCCGGGGTGGGTTCCGCTTCCACTTCCGCGGAATCCGGCGAGGCGGGTCCCGCCTCGGGCGCCTCGACCTGATCAGTTTCGGCGTTGGTCGCGTCCGTGATGACCGCTTCGGCGTCCTGCGGCGGAGCGTCTTCGACAACCGGTTCAGGAGTCTCATCGACGACCGCTTCGCTCGTCTCGGTTGCGGTTTCAACGGTCTCGGAGGGGGTCACCTCCTCGACGGGTTCATCCTGCGAGACTTCGGCCTCTGGTGTCGGCTCCGGCTCTGCTACGACAGCCTCGGGCGAAACCTCATCGGTCGCCTCAACCGCTGGAGTGTCCGGTTCCTCGACCGGCGCATCGGCGATCTCGGCCTCCTCGGTCGTCGTGTCCTCGTCGTCAACGAGCGCCCCCGCCTCGGCGAGCAGCGCGTCGAGTTCGTGGTCGATCTGCGACTGCTCTTCGTTGAGTTTCTTCTGGGGATCCGGTTTGAAGGTGCCGCCGTCGTCCAGGGCCTGCGCAGGTGGAGCGGGAGTCGAGGTCGCGTCGGGCGTGTCGGAGGCGACCGACGCCGCGACTTCCGGCGAGATCGACTCGATCAGATCGTCCAACTCTGCATCCAGATCGTCCGCCGAGCCGGATTCTGTCGTTGCCTCTGGTTCGGGGCTCGCCTCTTCGGTTGGTTCTTCGGTCGCCCCGGGCGCGATGACCTCGTACTTGTCCTCGATCTCGTCGTACGTCGGGTCACCCGCGTTCGCCAGGTCCTTCGCGGCGGCGGCCTGCTCCTCCAGATCGCCGAGGGGATCAAGTTCGTCAACCGCGACCTCGATGTCCGCCAGCAGCCGATCGAGTTCCTCCTCCAGGCTCGCCGGCGCAGCATCAGCACCGGAACCGGGGGCTCCGGTGGCGCTGCCCGAGGGCTTGGGGTTCTTCCCCGGCTTGTCGAGATCCGTGTCAGGCATTTGCGTCGCGATACCTCATCGGCCATGATCGACCCTCGGACCCGTCGACTCAAGGCGAAGCTACGGATTCCGGCCTGAAGCCGCTCTTTTATCGGGATCGGCGTCGAGCGGACCGCCTTTCACCCCCCGAAAGCAATGGTTCTCGGACCCTTGCCAAATCCGGTTTCCCATGGCCCGACACACCCTCGTCATCGACGACCGCTCGCTCCCCGATCAGCCGGGATCGCCCATCCAGATCGAGGGGGACGAAGCCAAGCACGCGATCCGCGTGAAGCGAGTTGCCGAGGGGGACGCCGTCCGCGTCCTGGACGGCAAGGGGCTGGTCCTGACTACACGCGTCACGGATGCCCGGCGCACGCTCCACCTGGTCGTGGAATCGGTCGAAGAAGAGCCCCGCCCGGGCGTCACCCTCCAGATGGCGACCGCCACCCCCAAGGGCCCGCGCCTCGACAAGATGATCGACATGCTCAGCCAGGTCGGCGCGAGCGCCTGGCACCCGCTCTCCACCAAGTACGGCGTGGTCGAGCCCGGGGCCAACAAGATCGACCGGATGGAGCGCATCTGTCGCGAATCCGCAAAGCAGGCCCTGCGCGCGTGGCCCATGCAAATCGGTGCTCCGCTTGCGCTCAGTGATGCGCTCGAGACCGAATCCGGCGAGAGACTCGTGATCGCCGACGCTTCGGGTGGGGAATACCGGCCGTCGGGGCCCGGGATCGTCCGGGCTCTGGTTGGGCCGGAAGGCGGCTGGACGAGCGAGGAACTCGACGCTGCGCAACGTGCCGGGGCACAGATGGTTGGGCTCGGGCCGCACGTGCTGCGCATCGAGACCGCCGCAGTGGTGCTGGCTTCCCTGATCGTGCGAAGCGAAGCCGCCACCTAGCATCCCGGTAGACTCGATACCCGAGGATTCCTGATCACCTCGTCTCCGAGAGGAACGACCATGCGTAAGCCCCTCCGCTCATTCTCCGTGCTGGCCCTCGCGACCGGCACCGCAGTTCTTGGTCTCGCCCCGACTGTTCAGGCGATCGACGAGGAGCACTATCGCAAGGCCCGCCAGATGATCGAGAAATCGATCGACTACCTGCACACCCAGCAGGACGCCGAGACCGGCGGCTGGTCGGTCCCGGAGCAGGGGCCGAACATCCCCGCGATCTCCGCGCTGGTCCTCAACGGCATGCTCATGGAGCCGGACATCGACCACACCGACCCGACCGTCGCGTCCGGGCTCGAGTACCTCTACAGCTTCCAGCAGGACAACGGCGGCATCTACGACGTCATCCTCGCCAACTACAACACCGCGATCACCGTCTCGGCGCTCGCCCACGTGAACACCGCCGAGGCCGGCGAGGCCATCGAGCGGGCCATCCCGTTCCTCAAGCGCCTGCAGTGGTCCGAGGACGCCATCCCCGGTCGCGAGGACACCGCGGTCGTCGATCGCTCGCACCCGTACTACGGCGGTGTGGGCTACGGCGGCTCGGGTCGCCCCGACAACTCCAACCTCAACCTCATGCTCCAGGCCCTGCACGACGCCGGCGTGGACTGCGAGGATCCCGCCTTCCAGCGGGCGCTCGTGTTCCTGCAGCGCACGCAGATGCTCCACAAGGACGACGAGGGCAATGTCATCAACGACATGCCCTACGCCGCGGGCTCGCAGCAGGGCGGGTTCATCTACGCGACCTCGCCGGATCAGGACAACATCGGCGTCGGCGAGAGCAAGGCCGGCACGATCGAGGAGACGCTGAGCGACGGCACGGTCGAATCGCGCTTCCGCGCGTACGGATCCGTGACCTACGCCGGTTTCAAGAGCTATATCTACGCCGACCTCGATCGCGACGACCCGCGCGTGCAGGCGGCCTACGACTGGATCCGCGAGAACTACACCCTTGAGGAGAACCCGGGCATCGGCTCCGACGGCTACTACTACTTCCTGATCATGATGAGCCGCGCGCTCGACGCGTGGGGGCTGGACCAGATCGGGACGGTCGGGGGCCCGATCGAACTGACGTTCTCGACCGGCGAGTACACCGTGCGTGAGGGTGAACAGCTTGAGGTCGCGCTCGAAACAGGTGTCGATGCGAACGGCGTTGAGTACACGTTTGACCGCCCTATCGTGTTCGGCACACTCGGTCGTGTGGAGTCGAGTCTGACATTTCAGAACGCGAATCTCGCGGACGGGCGTTCGTATGAAATCGTTGAGGTCCCGGGACATACAAGCCAATCCGAGGGGGACGAGACCGCCAAGTCCGGTTCCGAGACCTTCAAGATGGTCATCCGGCTGGAAGATCGCCGCGACTGGGCCAACGACCTCATCGACAAGCTCGCCGAACTCCAGAATGAGGACGGCTCGTTCCGCTCGATCGACGACCGCTGGATGGAGGACAACCCGGTCCTCATCACCGCCTACTCGCTGATCGCGCTGCAGCACGCGATCAACTGAGCGTCACTCGGGCGAACCTGATTCTTCTTCTGACGCGCCCGACCCTTCGGGCGTGTTTTTGTTGACTCGTTGGTTGATCTCTTCCAAAGTTTCCGGCTTCATGACCCTCGCTTCCGGACGCACCAGCAGCAGCAGCGGTCGTTCGGTGGAGTTCCGGTGGGCGATCGGCAGGATCACCGTTTCGCCTTCTCCGATCAGCACCGTGAGCTCGCGTGTATTCGTCCCGATCACAGGTCGCCCGACACCGGGAAACTCCAGCCCCCGGACCGGTTCGCGGTCTATCACCTCCTGCAATTCCCACCCCAGCGGCTCGAACAGGATCCCGCCGGTCGCCGTCACTCTCGGCTTGATAGTGAACCCGATCCCCTCGGTGCGATCAGCATCCTTGACCAGCCGGAAGACCCCGACTTCTTCGGTGGGTTCCAGATACTCCAGCGGACGTCCGATGCTCATGCCCCCTTGATGGTCATCCAGCACCAGCATGCGAGGCGAACTCACGATCCGGAACGGCGAATCCTTGAGACCGTCGTTCTCGCCACCGATCACATACGACCACGAACCGGCCCGGATCGAAGCCCCGTTCCGAACCGAAATCAACGCCTGCGAATCCTCCCGGAGACTCGCACGGACGCCTCCGAGAATCTCGATCGTTCCCGATGGCATCACGCGCACGCCGGTTTCGCCGGATTCCTTGACGGGCTCGATCATGCTCAGATCGATTTCGATCAACTGGAACTCCACTTGGATGTGCGTCGGCTCTTCCTCGATGGGTTGCCCAAGCATCATTGCCGTCGCGACGCACGCACTCATCATCAACTCAATCATGCCCTTCTCCTGTCGTTCAGTGACCCATCGTCCAGCGCGACGGATCGATCCCCGTGCGTTCGTGCCGCTCGAACAGCGGACGGTCCAGACGCACCACTTCGATTACTGGTTCTGCTGTCGATTTTTCGGTCTCTTCATATTCCATCGAGTAGTTGACCAACTCCGGCTCCGGCATCGGATCCGGCTTGACCATCCAGCCAAGCATCCCCGCGCCGCAGGCCAGCAGAAGGCTCGCCGCGAGCATGCCCCACACCGGCACCCGGCGCTTGAGCAAGCCCGGCTTCGTCTCAACGACCACCGGACCCAGCACCGCTTCCGCGGCCAGCGCATCCTCGATCCGCTCGATCGCGCCAAGGTCCATGGCCCGCTCCGGCAGATCCATCAGCTCCCGCTCGATCGGTTCGTTTGTTTCGTTCTCAGTCACGACTCGCCCCTTCCAGAAGCATTCCCTTCAGCGCCGCGATCGCGCGGCTGTACCGGCTCGACACCGTCCCAACCGGCTCGTCGAGCACCAGTGCGATCTGCGGGAAACTCAGCCCGCAGCGGGTTCGCAGGGTCAGAACCTCCTGCTGATCCGCGGGCAGGCGTTCAATCGATTCGAGCAGATCGCTCGCCCGACTCGACCCCGGTCCACGAACCGCGACCGTCGCTCGTATCGAGGCGATCGCGTCCCGGTGAAACCCCAACCGCTTCAGGTCGTTGCGTCGCCGATTCAGCATCGTTCGCATCGCGTAGGCCACCGGATCGTCGATCGAGCGAGGGGAGCGAGCGAGCTGAACCAGCGTGTCCTGCATCAGGTCCTCCGCATCTGCCGGTTGCCCGCACCACGCCATCGCGGCGGCGAAGAGCGCGCGATGCTCCCGACGGAGCACGCCGCTCCAAAACACCGCACGCCGGGATGGGTCTGGGTCATCCGGACGCATCACACATCATTCTGACCATCGGGCAAGCCGAATCGCTGCACCGCTGCAGGGTAACACGGGTCATTCCTGTGAATTCCTCATGAATCTCGAGATTTCCCTTTGAAACAGTGCACCGATCTGTTTGGATGGGTTCAGGAGGAAAAGCCATGTCCCATCGTTCACAACGAGCTGTTATCCCTGCATCGTCCGTGCTGCTCGCCATCACGTTCTGTGCCATCGCCGGTGCAGGCATTACCATCACCGAACGCGATACACGCGCACAGAACACTTTGTGGGTCGGATCCGGCGGAGCCGTCGACCAGTTCGAAGAGGAACTGCGCGAGAATGTCGAACTCACCGGGCCGTTCGCGTTCGCGAGCAGCGGCGATGTCAGCATCGTGGAAGGCGGTATCTCGAACGGGGCCGGCAGCGCCAACGGCAGTGTCAGCGTCCTCGAATCGATCTCGCTCTCGGGGGACTCCGTCCTGACGATCGAGACCGGCCGAAACTCGAGCGGTACTGCCCAGCACGAGTCCGGAACCGCGAACGCGTACTTCACGCATAATTCCGAAACCAGATTGCGTTTCGAGACCGACGTACCACTTTTTTACGAGATCACCGGGAGTTTCAACCCGGACCCGAACGCCAATATCGCGTTCCTGCAACTCAACCGCCCGTTCTCCACGCTGACGTTCTTCAACTTCCAGGAGGCGCAGGACGAGATCGAGCAGTCCGGGATCATGCCGGCGGGCAACACCTACCAGTTCCGTGTTCGAATCCGAGACCAGCAGAACGCTAACGCCGGCAATCCGAGCGTCGTCGGCGTCAACCAGTACGGCGTCGTGCTCACCATCGCGCCGATCGCCTGCGCTGCGGACCTCGATGAGAACGGCACCGTCGACCTCGGCGACCTGAACCTCGTATTGGGCAACTTCGGCCAGGATGGCCCGGCCGGCGACGCGAACCGCGACGGCACGGTGAACCTTGAAGACCTCAACCTGCTTCTCGCCCAGTTCACCGAGCCCTGCCCGATCGAACGCTGAGCGCTGGCGTTGTCAGCCGCCGTCCGGCGTCGGCGGACCAATCGGGGGCGGGCCGCCGGGGATGGCCTGCAGCGAGTCCTCGAGGTCTTCCATCAGCATGATCCGCTTGTGGTCGACAACCGGCGAGGTCGGGATGAGCTGCAGCGGGTCGAGACCCTGCTGGCCGATCCAGACCGCGAGCCCCTGGGTCCGGGCGCTCGCGCCGCGGACCATGCCGGTGCTCAGTACGGCGAACAGGTCGCTGGTGAGCATGATGCGCGTGGAGGGGTGCCAGCCGACAAGGTACGACTCGGTGTAGTTCGAACGCTCGCCGATGTCGTACACGACCAGCCGGTTGTCCCCTTCACCGAAGGTCATCTCTCCGTCGATCAGCACGAGGTCGTTCTCGTCCACTTCCGCCGGCCGGACTCCTTCGACCAGGCGCGTGGGCGTCTCGAGGATCCTGCGGATGTAGAGCTCGTTCGCAGGCGTCGTGACGATCTTTGCGCCCGACGCGAGATAGGTCCGCAGCCCGCCCGCAAAACGCGGATGGAAGGTCGCACAGACCATGCGTTGCACGGGCTTCTCTGGCAGGTTCTGTTCGATCGCCCGGAGCACGTCCGAGGCCAGTTCGTCCGTCAGCGGGCTGTTGAACACCGTGCAGCCGTCGGCGTGCTCGATCACCAGCACCTGCGTGTTCGCCACCTCGCTCAGGTCCACCCAGTGCACCCCCGGTGCCACCGTGTTCCAGTCGGGTGCCGGTTCTCCGACCGGGATCGGCGACTCCGTCACGCGCCAGTCCGGCGCTGCAAATCGGAACTGCTGCGGGATATTGAAGATGTTCGCCGGCAGGATCGTCTCCACGCGCAGATCGCCGAAGCGGATCTGTGCCTCGCGGATGAACCGTCCCTCCACGCTCCGCTCGCGCCGCACCATCGGCAGGCGATGGCCGCCGACGTCCTCGTACTCGTCGAACTCGATCCAGCCGGTCGCGTCTCCCTGAACGAAATGGGTCGTCAGCAACTCGACGCGGCGCAGCTCGCCGGTCTCGGGGTCGAACAGCAGCGTCGCGCCGCCATCGGCGTCGGCGAACCCGACGCCCGTGAGCGTTCGCCCGCCGAATTCCGCCTCGCCCAGCCAGCGCAGGCCCTCTCGCGCTGCCGATGCACGTCCCAGCCAGTGGTAGGGCAGGAGCAGTTCGACCGTGTCGCGTTCGCTCT
>CAXAVQ010000032.1:0-12549 GCA_963971985.1 uncultured bacterium | reverse complement strand
GTCGAGCGCGATGCGCAGAACCTCGTCGAGATCGCCCGCACCGACGAAGAGCGAACTGAGTCGGAAGAGCACGTCGAGCTCGGCGTTGCGTCGTCGGAGCGAGACCTCGCGATTGCAGAGCTCGACGACCGTGAGCGCAAGCAGACCCGCAGCGCGGGTGACCTCATCGATCAGGTCGGGGTCGGAGGGTTCGCCGGGCTTAGGAGCGATGAGCAGCCCGCCCATCGGTCGCTCGGCGATGCGCAGCGGGAGGACGACTCGCCCGTCGGCGAGTTCGGCTGGCCGGCACGAAGCCCCGGTCTCGATGGCCTTGGCGATGGGTTGGTCCGCCTCCGTGGGGTCCTCGATGTTCCAGGGCGGGGTGTCGGCGGGTGCCGAGGCGATCTTGCCGCCGTGGCGATCACGGAACGTAACCTCCACCCCGACCAGATCGGTCAGGCGCTGGCACAGCGCGGAGAACGAGCCGTCGGTGAGGAAATCGTGGATGGCGATGGCCTCGCCGGAGGGGATAGGCACCTCGGCGAGCATCGGGGCATCGGCGTCGATCGGGTCGCTGCGGTTTGTGGGGGTCTGGCGGGACACGGGTCGTCCATGATCGTCTGCGAGTCGCAATCCCGCCAGCGCACCGGATCAGGGCTGGGCGTCGGGAACGGGCTGGGAGTCTTCGGTGGATTGCTTCCTCTTGGCCGGTTCGGACCACAGTTCGGCGAGAACAGGGACGAGCGGGTCGGTCTTGACCTCGAGAGCCTCGTTGACGCGGTTCACCACAGCGAACCCTTCGCGGACGTCGTCGGGGCGCTCGGTCTGGAAGCCCAGGTACGCGAGCAGGAATCCGGCGTTGCGGGCGTTGGCGTCGTCTCTGAGGCTGCGGCTGCGCAGCTGCTCTCGGATGCGTTCGAGGCGTTCGGTGCCGGGGAGCAGCGCGTCGTCGTAGCGGACGGCCGCGAGTTCGGGGTACGCCCTGAGCAGATCGGCGAGGTTCACGGCTGCCGACAGGTACAGGCCCGCACCGAGCTGCGCGTGGGCGCGTCCGATGGCGGCCATGGCATCACCGGGCTTGGCGGTGAGCGCCGCGACGAAGCGCTCTTCGGCGATGAACCACATGCCGTCGCCGAGCAGGCGCTCGCCGGCGCGCATGTGCTGGGCGTACAGCGAACCGGATTCGCGCGGCGCGATGCGATCGAGCGTGGTGGACTGGTCGCGCAACAGCGCGATCATGCGGTCCATGCGCTCGGCGGACATCGCGTCGTCGACGGTGGCCGGATCGTTCTGGGTCGGGTCTTCGGCACGCCGGAGCCGGGTCGGGCCGAGGTCCGGCGCGGTGTTGAGCGGGTTCGGGCTCTGCCCGGTCGGCCCGAGCGGATCGGGCCGCGTCTCGAGCTCCCGACTGAAGCCGCGCAGCAGGCGATCGAGTTCGTCGACGGCGACGACCGAACCCTCTCCCTGACCGCTGATCTGCGAATCGTCGAAGGCCGAACCCGGCGTCGTGCCTTCGAGGTCGGGGAAGTCGATGCCGGGCAAGTTGGAGCCGGGGTTGTTCGAGCCGGGGCCTTCGGGGGCCGGCGGGGCGCCGGTGGGCTGCTCGGTGCGGGTGTCGGTTTCAGCCTCGGTCCGGACCTCGGGTTCGATCACCCCGCGCAGCACCGCTTCTTCGCGGAGATCGTTGAGAATCTTCGCGTGACCGGGCATGCGCTGGGCGGCGATCTCGGCGTCTTCGATCTGGTCGAGGAGTTGCCGGTCGCGGATGGCCTGCTCGCGATAACCGGGGATGGCGATGCGCGGATCGAAGTCGAACTGTTCGGGGCTGTAACTGCGTCCGCTGACGAGCGCCGGGTCCAGCGGGCTGAGTGCGTCGACGCCGCCGAGGGGTGATGCGGTGAGGTAATAATTGTTCGACCCGTCGGTCGCGGAGCCGACGATCTGCGGGCGTGTCGCGTCGCGCACGGCGTACGCTGTGGTGGAGCGCAGCGTGGTGTTGATCCGATCGAAGGCGAGCAGGTTGTCGAGGTCGTTGGAGCCCGCGTTCGGCGACCTGAACGCCCGAGCCGGGGCGATCGATGATCAGCCCTGCCCCGAGGCCGGAGACACCGTCACGAAGCCCCCCCATAGGACCCTGGAGCTGCAGCGCCGTCGCCTCGATGCCTCGCACCTTGCGAGCGGCGAGCCCGGAGTAGAAGGAGTCTCGCTGGAAGTTGTAGACCAGGTCGCTGCCGAGCGCGCCCCGGAAATCGTTGATGCCTGTGTAGCCGACGTTGCCCCGGAACTCGCGCCCGCCGCCGACGTTGCCGGTGACGATCGCGTTCCGAAACGCGATTTCTGACTGCCAGTCGCGCGTGATGGAGTTCACGCCCCCGGACCCGACCTGCGGGTTGGCGTCCAGCGCGTTTCCAGCTCCGAGCGAGTCGCCGGAGCCGAGAGCGTCCTGAGCATGGGCGATCGGGCCGATGGCCAGGCCGGCGAGCGCGATCACGGCGATCGGGAACAGCGATGGGGTGGTGCGGGTCATCATGGCGAGGCCTCCGGATCGGGGCGGGCAACAATCATTGGGATCGGGCGAATCGGCGGATTCGCTGGATGTATCGAAGTCTAGGAGGTTCTACTGCACTGCAGCGATGCGGGTTCTGTGACGAAAGCGGACCACGCGCTATGGCGTGGTCCGGTGGAGTGAATCTGCTCGATGGGTCCGGTCAGAGCGACTCGACGGGCTCCGGGGCCATGTAGGCGGCTCGTGCGTTCTCGACGCTCTGCTCGGAATCGGAGTGGACGAAGACGATGAGGTTCTCGTCGCGCCAGAGCATGGCGGGCTTGCCGCTCTCCTTGGCCTTGGGGCAGGAATAGCAGATACCGGGTTTGGCGTCCTTGCAGCCCTCGCCGGGGCTTTCGAGCAGGAAGACGCTGACCGGGCTGAGCGAATCAGAACGATCGGCGTGCGGGTTGAACAGAGCGTGGATGGACTTGCCGCCGCCGGGAACCGCGCAAGCACCGACGCCCACGAAGGCGTAGCCAGCGTCATCCATGCGGGCGATGGCCTCGGCGAGGCGGGCACCGCCGCAGCCGAGTTGGGATTCGGCGAAAGCGCGGGCCTCTTCGACACCGGTGGCGACGATCTTTGAGGTGAAATTGCCGCTGGCGATGTCGGAGCAGCGGTTGTGCTCACGCTGCACGAAATGCAGCTGGGAGGAGACCGTCTGGAGGTTCGCAGTCTGGACATCGGAAGGACCCGAACCGGAAAACTGCTGCACGCCCATCCACAGCGCGGCTGCGCTGAGAAGAAGGACTGCGGCGATCGCGCCGAATCGCGGGAGGATCGAAAACAGGGCCGACGGGTTGCGTTCGGCCTGTTGCTTGTGCTCGGTGAAACTGATCGGGCGATCATCGGCGGCGTGCTCGGCGTCGAAGCGGGCCAGGATCTGCTCACGCAGGCCGGCGGGGGCCTGCGCGGGCTCGCGCATGGCGCGAGAGACGGCGTCGCGGAGTTCGCGCTCGAACTCGATGGCCTGCTCAGCACCCTCCGACGCACCGGCCTGAACGGAGCCGGGTGCCTGCTCACCGTCCGCGATGGCGCGGAGAAGGGCGGCGCGACTCAGGCCATCGGGCAGCCGGGTGGGCTGCTCATCGGGCCGGTTCGGGTTGTGCGGGGTATTGGCCATGGTGTGGTGGTACTGAAAGATGGAGGGAAGGTGCCGGAAAGGGCTGGAACGCGGAGAGGTCGGCCGTTTGTCAGGCCTCCTCGACTTCGGAATGATCTGGAGCGGGAGTAAAACCCACCTCGGCGGCGAATTCTTCCAATGAATCAGCGAGAATTTTGCGGGCGCGATGCAACCGGCTCATAACCGTCCCGATCGGCACAGCCAGAATCGTGGCGATTTCACGGTACTTCATGCCCTCGACGCCCCAGAGCAGCAGAACTTCCCGGTGCTCCTCGCTGAGATCGTCGATGGCCTTCTTCAATCGGTCGTCAACGTGCTCCCAATCCAGGCTGGCGAGGTTCCAGACGGGTGGGGCCTCATCGGGGATGCGATCGTCGGAGGTGGCGTCGTAAAACTCGTCGACCGGGGTGGCCGAGCGTTTGCGCCGGCGGACGTCCGAATAAAAAGTGTTGTGCAGGATGGTGAACAGCCAGGCCCGGATGCCCTTGCCCTTCTCCTCGAAGGTTTTGGCGTGCCGGAGGGCCTTGAGGTAGGTCTCCTGAACCAACTCGGAGGCCTCATCGGGGTGGCGCGTCAGCTTGAGCGCCATGCGATAGAGCGAGTCCATGTGCTCCAGGGCGAGTTGTTCGAATTCCTGTCGTTCCACGGAGCGGGCTCGCTGGGGGTCGCTGCGTCGGGCGCATTGGGTGTCGAGGATACCAGACCGACTCGTGTGCGATGCGTCGGCTGCAGCGCGGCCGCTCGGCGGCCTACGAGCCGCCGGTCCGGCGCTGGGCCCGGCGTTTGGCGGCGAGCAGACCCTCGGTGGTCGAGCCCGGCGGGTCCTCCGGGCCGGATTTCTCGGCATCTGGCTTCTTCCCGGGGGTCCGGCCAGTCGGTGATGCTTCGGTTGACTTCGGGGCTTGTTCAGCGCCGGTCGCGGGCTGGCGTTTGGCGCTCGACGCCTTCGCCTTGCGAAGCGCATCCGTGGCGGAGCCCGACGGCGCGTCGGCGCTCTGCTCAGACGGTTTCGATCGCTGGGCTGCCGGTGTCGCGCCCTTGGCCGGCTCGGTGCGCTGTTGGCGGGTTTTCGATTTCTCGGCGCGTCCCTTCAGACCGGTGAGCGTCGCGGCGGCCCGGTCCGAGCGCTGGGCGACGGCCTGGCTGGTGTAGCGCTTGAGCTCGAGCGCGAGTTCGCGCGAGAGCAGGCGGTCCCAGGCGATGCGCCGCGTGCCGACGTCGAAGAGGAACACGACCACGCACCAGACCAGCAGGACCCGCCAGAGCGGCGTGGACGCCGTGATCACCGGCACGCTGCTGCGATCGAACAGGTCGACGTCTCTGGGGCGCAGCAGGTCGATCTCGCGACCGCCGGTGATGGTCGCGATCTGCCGGAGCAGTGTGGAGTTGGAGCGGAGCGACTGGAACTCCGGGCTGAGCGTGCGCACGGCGCTGACGGTGGCCGCGCCGACGCGTTCGTCGCCGCCTCGTCGCGGGAACAGGCTGGCGACGTAGCTGCCCTGAGCGGGAGCGGGCGACGTCGCGCGGTATTGCCCCGGCCCGACCTGCTCGAGGGAGATGGGCGCGCGGGTGCCGTCGGGACGGTCGACGGTGCCCTCGATGAACAGCCCGTCGCGCGGGCGACCGTCTTCGTCGAACGCGTCGACTTTCACGACCAGTTGGTCGCCGACGACCTCGGCGCTGACCTCGAGGTTCTCGTCGGTCGCCGGGCGTGCGATGAGCCGGGCCATCTGCGTCCAGAGGCCGTCGTAGCCCGGCCAGTCACGCCACGCTCGGGCCCAGTTGGTGGCGTCGGAGGTGAAGGCAGCGACCTGGCCCCGCCCGATGAACCAGTGCGCGAGCAGGGGGTAGCCGTCTTCGGAGGCGAGGGCGTTGGTGATCTTCGGGTCGTCCTTGGCCTGCGTCAGCACCAGCCCGCCGAGGGGTGGGATGGGCCTCTCACCGGCGAGCACCTGCTGCCAGCCGACCACACCGTTGATCAGCGGCGAGCCGCCGGCGGTGACGATCGGCGTGAAGTCGCCCTCGCGCACGAGTGGGCGGCGCACGACCTGCACTTCCTTGAGGAAGATGCCCTGGATGAGGTTCGGGTCGGTCACGGGGTGGAACGTGCCGTCGCCGGCGGTGGCGATGGCACCAAGCGTGCCGAGGTCGGCGCCGTCGCCGATGGCGATGGTGGAAACGGTGACCCCGGCGTCGCGCAGGTTGGAGGCGATGGCGACCATCTCGTTCGGGTCGCCCATCGACGAACCGTCGGAAAGGACGATCATGTGTTTGACGGCCGCTTCCGCGCCGAGCAGGGACTGCGCTCCCATGCGCATCGCGGGGATGAGGTTCGTGCCTCCGCCCGGCGAGATCGACCGGACGCGGGCTGCAGTGCGCGGCGGATCGTTGTTGCGCTGGAGCGGGACGACGACGTTCGGTGTCGAGTTGAACTCGATGACCTCGATGAGGTCGGTTTCGTCGAGTGACTGGATGGCGTACGCGGCGCCTTCGTTGGCGATTTCCTGCTGCGTGCGCGAGCCCATGTTGACCGGGGCCGACATCGAGCCGGAGGAATCGATGATGAAGCAGACGGCGGCCTGCGCGGTCACCACCTCGTCGGGAAGATCCAGGCGGACGGGGAGGACCGGCTCGAGGTCGGTGCCGTTCCAGCCACCGGCGCCGAACCCGCCGTAGCCCCCCACCATGACCAGCCCGCCGCCCATGAGGTTCACGTAGTCGGCGAGCAGGCCGTGGGTGCGGCGCGGGACATCACCGGCGGCAACGTCCTGCAGGATGATGAGGTCGTAAGCGTTGAGTTCGTCGAGCGATCGCCCGAGCTCTCGGGGTGAGACGCTGCGCACCGGGATGTTCGCGTCTTCGAGCGTCGCGATGAGCGGGTTGGGCGCTGCGGCCCGGTCGGCGCGACCGTCGACGATGAGGACCGTGCCCCGGCCCTCTGTTGTCACCACAGTTTCGGCACGGTTGTTCTGCAGGATGCGGTCCTGCGCCGGGTCGTCGGGCGTGAAAGCGACCTCGAGACGGTGCAGGATGTCGCGCTCCTGCAGGGGCACCTGCAGGATGACGATGTTGCGCCCCTCCTTGAGATCGACCTGCTTCCCGTTGCCGATGCTCGTCGGAGAGACGTCGAGCAGTTCACCGTTGTAGCGCAGGTTCACGGTGCCCGAGGTCGGTTCGGTCGCACTGAGCACGACGCGGACCGGGATGGTCGCGCCGCCGGTCGAACGGGGCGGGGCGTCGATGGCCTCGACCATGACTTCCGATCGCACGCGATACGTCACCGGCGCGACGTCGACGCGGACCGGCGTCGGCGAGGAGGCGAGCTCCGACGCGGCGCCCAGCGCATCGCCGCCGGTCTCGACGCCGTCGCTGATGAGCAGGATCCGTCGCGCGGCGTCGGGCGGGAACATGCGCTGGGCGAAGCGGAGGGCCGATTCGATATTGGTACCGTCAACGAGCTGGTACTCGATCTCGACGTCCGGACCGGTCGAGGCCGAGGGGATCGAGACCGCCATCGTGCTCCCGGAATACACCACGACCCCGAGCAGGTCCTCGGGCGTGCGCTCCTCGCCGGACTGCGCGAGGTAATCGAGCACGGCCTCGCGATACGAGCGCGGGTTGCCCTCGGCGTCGGTACCAAAATCCGAGTACTGGTCGGCGAGCAGGCGCATCGAGTCGGAGATGTCGACAACAGCGACAACGGCCAGTCGCTCGGTCTCGCGCACCGACGAGGCACCGGCGAGGATGGTCGCGATCAGCGCGATCAGCACGGCCCGCGCGATCGCGGCCGACCACGCCCGGTAGGTGCTCATCGCGGCGCGGAAGTCGCGGATGGCCATGACCGCCATCGGGATCGCGAGCAGCGCGAGCCAGAGCCATGCGGGGTTGTCGAAGGTGATATCCACGTCGGGACCAGTCTAGGGACGCTGCGCCGGGAGCGCCGTCGTTGCGATCACGAGCCGTCGCCGGATCCGGACTCCGAGCCGGTGCCCGAAGACGAGCCGCCCTCGGTCGAGCCCGAACCCTCGCCGGCGCCCGATTCGCCGGAACCGGTCGATTCCCTGAGCTTTCGTTGACGCTCGATGCTCTTGTCGAAGTAGCGGCTCACGGTTTCCCAGTAGCGGGGCGAAATGCGGTTCTCCTCGAGGTCGCGCTGCAACTGCTCGCGACGACGGACCAAGTCCTGTTCGAGCTGGCCGGGGGACTGGCGTGGGGAATCGACCGTGATCGGGTTCTGGCCGTCGGCCTCACGCTCGCCGACGACGGTTTCCTCGCCGTTGGTCTCACCGGAACGACGGGCGTCGATGGATTCAACATCGCGCCTCGCGCGATCCGGACCGATGCCTTCGCGACGGTCGCGCTCGGCCTGAGCGCGGAGCCGGTCCAGCTCACGCGCGGTGTCTTCGTCCTCGAGCAGGCGGCGTTGCTGTTCACGGAGGCGCTCGGCCGCGGCTTCGTCGATCTCGGTGTTGCGCTTGCGCTGCTCGAGATCGCGCAGTGCGTCGGCGCCGGACTTCGGGCGTTCGCTCCCGCTCCCGACACCCGAGCCGCCCGGGCTCGACGAACTCGAGTTGCCCTGCTGGTCCTGGCCGGAAGTCTGTTCGCCGTCACCACCGGTGCCCTCGCCCGACGGCGCGCCTTCGGGGGCCTCGCCGGATTGGCCGCCGGGCTGCTGGGTGCCTTCGCTGCCCTGATCGCTCGATGAGGGCGAGCCGGTCTGCGAATCGCTGGAAGACTGCCCTTCGCCGCTGGATTCCTGGGAGCCGGGCTGCTCACCGGAGCGGTCGGAATCGCCTCCAGTGCCCTCGGCGTTGTTGGCGTCGGCCTGCGATTCGTTGTTGCTTCCCGATGCGCCCTGCTGGGGCTCGCCTTCGGGACGGCCGCCCTCGCCGGCTTCGGACTGTTCGCCTTCGGCACCCTGCTCGGTCGAAGAGGGGCGCTCTTGGTTGCCGGGTTGAGAGCCTTCGCCCTGCTGACCCTGCTCGGAGCCCTGAGCCGGCGCTGCATCGGAGTTCTGGCCAGCACCCTGCTGCTGCTGAGATTCACCCGATTGCTGCTCGCCGGGCTCGCCGGACTGCTTGGGTTCGCCGGAGTTCTGTTCGCCCGCGTTCTGCTGCCCGCTCTGTTCGCCGGACTGTTGGGGGTCCTGCTGCTCGCCCTGTTCGCCCTGTTCAGACGACTGCTCGGAGCCGGGTTGGTTTTCGCCGGCAGACGGTTCAGCGCCGTCGCTGCCCGATTGATCCTGCTCTGCGCCCGGCTCGGTCTGCTCGGAAGCGGACGGGTCGGGATCTCCCGGCGACTGCTCGCCGGAGGCGTCGGGCTGGTCGGAGGCTTCGCCCGGTTCACGAGCTTCCTGGGCGGAACGTTCCAGCGCTTCGGACAATTGCTCGGCGGTCTGCTGGGCGTCCTCCGAGGCGCGATTCTGGCGCTGCTGCTCCTCGATGGTGCGCGCGAGATCGTCGGACCGCTGCGGGTCCATGCCGCGCTCTTCGAGTTCTTGTGCGATGTCCTCGCGCGTGCGCGGCTCGGTCTGCTCGGTCAGTCGCTCGGCCTGCTCGCCGCTGAGGCCCTTGCGCCCCAGTTCTTCGCGCTGGCGGGCCTTCTCCTGCTCCCGTCGCTGGGCTTCCTGCTCGGCGAGTTCGTCGAGTTCGCGTGAGACGTCTTCGATCTCACGCGCGATTTCTTCGCGACGCTCGGGATCAGCCTGTTCCGCCTCGCGCTGGAGGTCTTCCAGGGCGTCGGCGGCCCGATCAAGTTCGCCGGAGCGAAGGGCATCACGCAGGCGCTCGCCCGCGTCCGCGCCCGGACCGGACGAGCCGGAGGGCGTGTCGGACTCGCTCTGCAGGTCCTTGAGCAACTCACGCAGCGCCTCGTCCTTGGCGCGCTCGTCGGCGGCACGCTGCTCACGCTCGCTCGCGGCCTGATCGAGCATCTGGGCGATCTCGGCCTCGGCCTCTTCCGGGGTCATCTCACCCGATTCGACCTGTTCCCGGATCTCGTCGATCTGCTCGCGGTCCTCGGGGGCGAGCAGGTTGGCGCTCGGGGCGTCGACGTCCTCGCCGTCCTCGGTCTCGAGTTCGGCGCTGTCCAGTTGCTCCTGGATTTCCTGGATGCGGTTCTTCGCTTCTTCGATCCGTGCGTCTCGCTCGGCTTCGGCGACGACCTGCTCGCTGTCCTTGAGCAGGTGCATCGGCTGCATGGTCATGCCGATCGCGATCGACGCCGCGGCGATGACCGGCCACGCGATCCACGAACGCCCGAGCCCGACCTTGACCGCCTGTCGTGCCCGGACCCGGGAGGCGAGGTGTTCGGCATCGGCGATGGCCATCTGGACGAACGGGTTTTCCGGGTCACGCTCGGCGAGCGCGAGGGCGGAACTCAGCCGGTCCTCAAGGAGCATGGACCGATCAACCTCGGAAGCGCCTTCGAGATCACCGGTTCGACGGCGCAGGGCGATGGCGAGAGAGGCGACCAGCGCGATCCCAGCTGCCGGGCCGGCGATCAGCCACCAGTCGATGCCGGGGCCGATCAGGCGATCGGTGAGGATGCCGACGAGCGAGCCGGCGAGCGCGATCGTCATGGCCGGGCCCGTTACGCTCAGCAGGTCCCGGGCGAAGCGCCGGCGCGAGGCGTTGCGCGCGAGTTTTCGCGTCCGGGCGATGCGATCGGCGATCTGCGTGCGAGTTGTGGGGTCGGCTTGGTTCATGGCTTGGTATCAGTGAAGGGCGCGAGCCCCTTGGAGGGTTCACGGAATCTCCACCCTGATCATACGAACGCCGGTCGGCAGGGTTTGCACAAACTTTTGCGCTCGTGAACGATGCCCGTCCCTACGCTAGATGCCACCAATGGCCCGTTCTGCGTCGGGCAATGGATAAAACCTGTAATAAACAAGGAGTTCTGCATGGCCACCACGACCAACACATACGCGTCCACCATCGTCCCGATGGCCACCATCGCGATGAATTACGCCAAGGCGGTCTGCGCCGGGATCGACGAGAAGCAGTTCGGACGCAAGCCGGAGGGCGTGGATTGCAACACCCCGGCGTGGGTGATCGGTCATCTGGCCATTTACCCGGATCGCGTGCTCGAACTGATCGGCCGGGGTGATATCGCCCGGACCGACGAGCGGTACCAGGAACTGTTCAAGGCCGGCACGAACGCCGTGGACGACGCCGACGGCTCGTACTACCCGCCGATGCAGGAACTGGTCGATCGGTTCGTCTCGCGCACGGAGGCAGCCCTCGAGGCGATCGCGACGGTCGACGCCGGCGCGCTCGAAGCCGAGAACCCGGCCGAGGGACGCTTCAAGGAGATGTTCCCGACCGTCGGGGCGGCCTGCGGCTTCCTGCTGTGCGGGCACACCATGATGCACCTGGGCCAGATCAGCACCTGGCGCCGGTGCATGGGGCTCGGGAGCGCGATGTGATCGGATCGCTCAGGCGGCCGGCGATGACGGCCCGGACGGATCGGACGACTGGAATCGCTTGAACGGGATCGCGGCGAGGGCGTCGCGCGCCTCGTCCTCGTGGATCTCGATGGTCAGTCGATCCAGGCCGGCCTGCAGGGCGTTGAGGTCCGCGCTGATCGAGTCGGCGAGGTTCATCGACGATCCGGCCTTGCGTCCGGTTCGTTTGTCCTTCTTCGAGGCGTCCTCGCCCTTGGGTCCGAAAACGCCGCCGGCGGGGAAGGGCAGCACGTCGCGGTCGCTGTCGAATCGGGAGCCCGAAGTTGTCGATTCCCTGTTGAGATTCAGCATGACACACCTGCCTTGTACTCATCCGTGACCGGACGAGTCTGCCAATGAAATCGGCAGCGATGCAGGGCGAATGAACCGTGATCACGTGGTTTTGACAGGGTGCTCTCGCTTGTCCGAGAACATGACGCCTGCCGGATGCTCCGTCGGGGTCGGGGGCTCGGTCTGTGCGGGCGCGATAACCGGAACTTTGCCCGAAGCCGGCACGCGCGCGAAACCGCGCTACCGCTCGGGCGTCGCGGTCCCGGACTCCGCGCTGTTATCGGCATCGCGTGACGAGCCGACCTTCGGTTCCGTCCCCTCGCGCAGGCGGCGCAGGTTCGAGCGGTGCTTCACGATCACCAACGCGGCGATGAGCGCCCCCACCAGCACGAACGGCCAGGCTCCTCCGAGTGTCGTCTGGGCGGGCCACGCCGAGATCGCGAAGCCGGCGATCGCCACCGGGAGCACGCACGCCCCGACGATCGACGACACGCTCACGTACTTCGTGATCTTCAGGCAGACGATCCAGACCAGCAGCGCGGTCAGCGCCGCGGGCGTCACCCAGGGCCAGAAGCCGAGGAACATGCCGAAGCCGGTCGCAACCCCCTTGCCACCCCTGAAACGCAGGTAGATCGGGAAGATGTGCCCCAGCACGGTCGCGACGCCGATCCCCAGCCACTTGAACGCTTCGACCGCCGGAAGATCCGGGCGCGATGCGGCGCTGATGATGAACCCCCACACCAGCACCGGGACCGCGCCCTTCATCACATCAAGCCCGAACGCGAGCAGACCGAGGCGCTTGCCGAGCACGCGCATGGTGTTCGTCGCGCCGATGTTGCCCGAGCCGTGCTCGCGGATGTCCACTCCCCGCGCGAAGCCCAGCAGCAGCCCGAACGGGATGCCACCGATGGCGTAGGAAACGAAGAGCGCGACGATCCAGTTGGTCATGGTTTCGCCTCTCGATCATCGTCAGCGCAGAGATCGAGCAGGATGATCTGCTTCATGAGCGTCGACGCAGCGGTCACGCCCGCGGCGCACCAGCCTCGCCAGCCGTCGCGATAGGCCCTGGAGCGAATGAGCATTTTCAGGAACGCCCCGGTGGGCGAGGTGACGAGCTTGGAGGGCTTTCCGCGTCGCCCCATGGCCCGGTAGCTCTCGGCGGCG
>CAXAVQ010000031.1:0-12647 GCA_963971985.1 uncultured bacterium | reverse complement strand
GAGCCGGCGGGCGCTCCAGCCAGCGCCTCCTCCAAACGCTGGCGAGCACTCCGATCCGGCCCGCGGGGTATTGGCTTATCCGTCAGGTTATCCACACTCTGCCAGAGTGAGATATCAATGTACCGAAGCGCTCTTGGGATGGAACCCTGAACTTTGCAAATGCAACGAAAAACCCGCCATTTGAAGCGGGTTCGGTCTCGACACACCTGAACGGGGTAATCCCGAATGTGCGATGGAAATTACTCGGCGACGGACTCGAGACGCCCGGTTTCCAGAACCTCGTTGGCGACGTCGATCAACTTGCGCCGGTTGTTGCGAGCCTCGCGCTGGAGGCGGGTATGGGCCTCGGCCTCGGTCCAGCCGTGAGCCTCGATCAACTTCCACTTGGCCTGTTCGACGATCCGACGATGGGTCAGCGTGGTTTCAAGCTGCTCGATCCGCTTGGTCTGCTCTTCAGACGAAAGGGCACGGGCCCACGCGATCGAGATGGTCACCCTCAGGTTCTCGGTGGAGACCGGCTTGAGCATGTAGCCGAACACGCCGTTGGCCTGGGCCTCCTGGATGTACTTCTTGTCGGAGAAGGCCGAGACGATGATCGAGGGGATGCCGTACTCCTCCCAGAGCACCCGGGCGACCTCGAGGCCGTCGACCTCGGGCATGCGGATGTCGAGGAGGGCGATATCGGGGTCCTCGGTGTTGGCGAGGTCGATGGCCTCCTGACCGTCGGAGGCGGGCCCGACGATCTCGAAACCGAGGGATTTGAGGCTGGAAGCCAGACCGGTCGCCATCAGCGACTCATCGTCGGCGACCAGGACAGTGGTGGGCATAGATGGGTTTCTCATGGTCGTTTGCTGCTGCTCACTGAAGAGAATGGAGAGGCTGGCGAACCGACCCGTCGACGAACACATGGACGCGGGAGGGCTGTAGAAAAGGAAGGGTCTCGCAGCACCGTGGCTAGACCGGTTCGAAAGCATAGCCGATGTTCAAGCGGTGTAAAACGCGGGGCGGGGTCCGAGGGTCTCTTGCGACCCGGTTTCAGTGGGAGGCGGGTTCCGTCCGGGAGGGCGCCGGCTCCTGGGGATCAGTCCAGCCAGTCCTGCTTCTCCAGCCTTTCGGGGACGTAAACCTCCGAAACATAGGAGATGTCCTTGGTGATCAGGGATTCGACTTCCATTTTGAAACCGTTGGAGAGCATTTTCTTGATCTCCATCTGCCAGGGCTTCTTGTCCTTGAACCACGGGTACTCGGCGATCTGCTTGGCCCGGGTGATGTCCCGATCGTTCAGGGAGATCTGGACGTCGTCGGACAGGTCGCAGCGTTCGTAGTCGATCGCCCGGATGCCCATGAACTTGGCGTCCGGGATGGCCATCCGCTCGGATTCGTAGGCCAGGGCGATCGAGCCCTGCTTGAGCACGGAATAGATGTAGTGCCCCCAGGGGTCGCAGTCGAGCAGGCAGTAGACCGGCAGGCCCAGTTCCTCGTTGAGACGCCGGAGCATGCGCCGGACGCCCCGGGGCGGCTGGCCCGAGCCCTCGGTCAGGATGCAGTTGTGCTTTTCCCAGAAGCGGTCCTCGTTGAACCGCTGCCAGACGGTGTCCTTCTCGACGTGGAGGATGAAGTCGGCCTCGCACTTCTTGAACTTGATGACCGACTCCTCGCAGATGGACGGGATCGCGTAGCCCCCGGTCCCCATCTTGCGGCAGTTGATCTCGTCGCCGTTGTCGAGCACGGTGATGTTGCCGACCATCGTGCCGCGCTTCTTGGCGAAGATGTGCAGTTCCTCTCGCAGGGCTCCGAGGATGACCTCGAGGTCCTCGAGCACCGCGTCGGACTCGGTCTGGTCGTTCAGGGTCTTTTCCTTGGTGCCCGTGATGGTGTGCAGGGATTTGTAGTACATGCCGCGAAGGCTGAGCGTCTTGCTGGCTTCGAGCAGGTCCTTGACGCCGGCGGACAGCAGCAGGGTCTGCATGAATTTGCGGCTGGTTTTGAGATCGAACAGCGGGCGGGCGCTGGTGAGGTCGCCCATCTCGAGGATGCGGGATTTCTTGTTGTAACTGGTGTTGCTCAGCGAGCGGCTGGGCACATCCATCTCGGGGTCCTTGCCCGCCAGCCCGGTCTTGGCGACCTGCGTCGCGAGCGACTCGATGGCCTTGAGGGTCTTGGCGTCGGTCGAGCGACCGGCGGGGCCCTTGGTGGTGGTCCGCGTGGCTGGCGCCTTTGAGACCTTCTTCTTGGAGGTCTTTTTTGCGGTCTTCTTGCCGACCTTCTTCGTGGTGCGTTTTTTGGCCATTGCTGACTATCCCTCTTGGTTGGCGGGTTCGGACCACGCCTCGATCACGCCCATGGGCAATTGGTTTGGTTTGATGTGATGGAGATGCTCAGCGCGCATGAGTAAGCCCCTCCAGCCGCTGTACCTCGGTGCTCAGGTTCGTTCTCGCAGAGTCTTCGAAAAGTGATTGACCGACGCTCGTCACGAATATGTGTTCGCGAGCGAGCATGCTGCGCACAAATGCCAGTCGCCCTTGATGGAACGCGTCGGATTCAACGTGTGACCATTCCTGACGGATGGCGTCGGCGTACGCCGCGTAGTCATCGGGGTGTGCGCCAAGGATCGACAAGTCGGCATCGACGACGAGAGCAGGAATGCCGGTTTCGTCGGGGGAATGCGATCGTGTGGCCATCACCGACCGAGCGATCGTCTCAGCGGTGTCGGTCCCGAACCCGAGCAGGGGGGCGTAGGCCTGCGCGATCGCCGCGCTCGCGGTTTCGTTGTGCGGCGAACCTGGAAGATAGACGCAGTCGTGGAACCAGATCGCCGCGATTGCTTCCGCCGGTGGGCCGCTCGGCGCGAGTGCGTCGAGCGCCGAGAGACACTGCTGGACATGGCTGAGGTTGTGGTACTCCCTCTGCGGCACTGAGTGCATGGACTTGAGCAGTTCGTACACCATGATCGCGTTTCGCTCGCGGAAAAACGGGGCGATATGCGATTCACCATCGCTCGTTGTGGGCGTGCGCGACATGTGCGTCACCGGCCTCCGCCGCTGCGCTTCCGCTTCACCTTCTTCTTGACGACCTTCTTCTTCACGCGACGCTTCTTCTTTGGCGGGTCGGATTCGCCGAAGAGGTTGCGATCGCTGTCGTCGTCATCCGCGTCTTCTCGCGCCTCGGCGATGGCGTCGAGGTCGAGATCCGAGCCTCGCTTCGAGGCCGATTTGGTTGGCGGTGCATCGCCGTCGCCGTTGAACTCACGGATGAAGACCGACTCGTCCTTGGCAAGGCGTCCGCCGTCATCGATCTTCTTGCCCTCTTCATCGAGCACATCGTCGTACTGGGCGGTCTTGGATTCGGCGGTCGCGAGCAGGGCGGCGTAGAGTTTCTCGGTCTCGACGCCGGTGATGTGGTTGCAGGCCTTGGAGATCTCGCCGATGTAGCGCTTGAACACGCCGCGGCGCTCGCCTTCGCGCTTCATGCGCTGGCGACGACGCAGGTAGGTGCCGAGCTTGCGACCGCAGTCCTGGAGCGCGAGCTTCATCTCCTTGCGGATCTCGTCGTAATCGGCGATCGCTTCCTTGGACTCGCTGGTGAAAGGCACCCAGACCGAGGCCATGTGGATCATGAAGACGATCGGGCCCTGGGGCAGGCCGTTGCGCGGCTGCTGGAGCTGGTAGCCCCGCCAGTTGGTTTCGAGCACCGCCTTGAAGCTGGAGCAGGCCGACTGCTGGTACTGGAGCGGCACGCGGTTGGCGAAGCGGAAGACCTTGGCGGACTCGTCCGACGGCAGGTTGCCGCCGTAGGCAATGCCGGCTTCGATGACGAAGGGGCGCCCGCGATAGACGGTGGGCACGCGACTGGAGGCGGTGATGAACTCCGGTTCGAGGCCCTGCTGCAGGCCTTTGAGCAGCGTCTTCACGCCGATCGGGCTCAGGCAGTTGGTCGGCGGCCCGATGACCTTGACCTCCTGCAGGGCCTTGTACATCTCCTCGGCTTCGTGGTGGCCAACGGACTTCACCCACGAGCGCGTGGTGAGCCCGGCGCGATCGGTGACCTGCTGGGCGACTTTGGGCCCGATGCGACAGAACTCGTTGGAGAAGAAGCCGCCGAGCTGCGTGTGCTCGGTGCGCTCGAGCATGGAGATCAGCGTGCCGAGTTCGATGCCGTGCGGGTGCGGCTTGATCTCCTCGGGCTGTTCGGGCAGTTCGTCGACGCTGCGCTCGAAGAGAACGGTCTCGCCATCGGGGCTCTTGGAGGTGGGGGGCGTCTTGTATTCGAATCGCGCGTGCGGATTGGCGATGGCCGAGAGCTGGATGTATTCGTCGACTGAGCGTGCGCCGGTGAAGTACTTGCCCTGCAGTTCGATCTCAACGCGGGTACCGGTGCCGGTCTTGCCGCCTTCGGTGAACAGCTCGTCGAACTCGGGGGCTTCTTCATCGCGGATGACGTCGGCGCGGTTCTTCGAGGTGTCCATTTTGAGGATCATCTCGTGCGTGACCTTGCGCGGGCCGGGCTTGGAGAGGATGCGCACCGGCTTGCCGGTGGTGATCAGGCCGTACATGCCGGCGGCGGAGATGCCGATGCCCTGCTGTCCCCGGCTCATCTTGAGGCGGTGGAACTTGGAGCCGTAGAGCAGGCGCCCGAAGATGTTCTCGATCTGCTTGCGGACGATGCCGGGGCCGTTGTCCTGCACGATGACCACGTAGCGGTCTTCGGCGACCTTGGGCTTGTGGACGATCTCGACATAGATGTCGGGCAGGATCCCGGCTTCCTCGCAGGCGTCGAGGGAGTTATCGACGGCTTCCTTGATGGTCGTCAGCAGGGCCTTGCGCGGATTGTCGAAGCCGAGCAGGTGGCGGTTCTTGGCGAAGAACTCCGAGACGGAGATGTCGCGCTGCTTGGTGGCCATCGACTCCGCGTCGGCGGGCTTGCGTGACGATTTCCGGGTCGACTTGCGGGATTGTGCTGCGGTCGCCATCCGTGGTATCGCGCTCCGTGTGGGGAGGGAGAGAGGGCCAGCGGCTCCGCCGCCAGCGGGGCGAGTCTAGCAAGGTTTGCCGGGGGCGCGAAAGCGGGCGGAGGGGCAAAATCCGCTATGATCCTCGGCCCGTCGGCGGAGGTGCCGGCCGGACCCCACCTACACCAAACCACCGAGAGTCGCCGGCAGGCGAGAAGGACATCGACCATGGAAACCACCCTGATCATTCTCAAACCCGACGCCGTTCAGCGCGGCCTGATGGGCAAGATCATCACTCGCTTCGAGGAGAAGGGCCTGCAGATCGTCGGCGCGAAGATGATGCAGATCTCGGGCGAGCTCGCCGCGACCCACTACCAGGACCACAAGGGCAAGCCGTTCTACGACGGCCTCGTCGGCTTCATGACCTCCAGCCCGGTGCTGGTCCTGGCGGTCCGCGGCGTGGGCGCGATCGCGATCAGCCGCTCGATGATGGGCGCGACGTTCGGCTCCAAGGCCGACGCGGGCACCATCCGCGGCGACTTCGGTGTTTCCAACTCGTTCAACCTGATCCACGGCTCGGACTCGCCCGACGCCGCGCAGCGCGAACTCGGCCTGTTCTTCAACGACGGCGAGGTGCTCGAGTACGACCGCCCGATCAACAAGTGGGTCTACGACTACGCCGGCGGCAACCCGGAGTAAGCACGATCACACGAATCAAACAGAGAAGCCCACCCTCGCGGTGGGCTTTTTCGTGCACGCGGGTGGGTTGCAAATGGGGGGTCAGGCGGGAACCGGCACCGAGGCCGACTCGGATGCCCGCGACGCGGGCGCGACCAGGCGGGAGGTCCAGATCGCGAGCATCGCGCCCAGCGCGAGCAGGGCGGCGCCGGTCATCTGGTGCATCGTCGCAACAAGCACGGAAGACGCCGGACGCTCGGCAGCAAGAGGCGTCGTGCCGACTCCGGCCTCGGCGTAGTGGGGAACCACCACGAACAGGGCGACCCAGCCCAGGCAGAACTGCAGAAAGACGACTCCGAGCACGCTCTTGCCGAGCAGCGGGAGCGGCCCGGAACCGTTGTGCTTGAGGACTGCGCGGCCGGCGATGAAGAACGCCAGACCCGTGACGATCACGGAGAACCCGATGTGCGAATAGAGGGCGTGCAGGTGCTGGAAATGACGCGTGGCCGATCCGAGTGAGAGCTGCAAAACCGCGACGAGGAGGAACGCCGCGGCACCGAGTCGCATGAGGCTGTCGGCCTTCCCCGTCGGCATCGATGCTTTCGCCCACCGGGCCGACAGTACGCACGCGATGACGCAGAGCAGGGCGAACGTCAACTGCCCGGTGATGCCGTGGACGACCGCGAGCCCGAGCGAGGTGGTGTTGTCAGAGGTCAGCGCGAGGTTGGCGGGGATCTGATCCGCGGGCATGTTCTCGATCGCTGCTGACCAGCGATCGGTCTCCTCGGCACCGTCGGCGAGAACCACCCGGAAACCGCCGATGATGCCCTGCACGAGGACCGCGAGCCCCGCACCCAACGAGAGCAGGGTGGCGATGCCATAGAACGAGCGGCGTTCGGAGCCGGTCCGACGGGAGCCGATCCACGCACTGAGCGTGTAGATGAAGAGCCCCAGCGCCGTGACCCCGGCGAGCGAGCCGAAGAGCCGGTGGGTGTGCTCGTAGAGTTTCCCCCCCGTCATCGAGGAGACCGGGTAGAGGAACATGTTGGTCGCGTACGTGCCTGGCCAATCGGGAACCGCGAGCCCGGCCTGGTTGGAGGTGGTCAGGCCACCCGTGAACAGGACGGGGACGACCGCGAACGCCGCGACCCACGCGAAGCGGGAGACCCAGCGGTCATGGCCTGACTCGGCGAGGACCGGGTCTTCTTCGCGAGGCACGATGCGACTGCCGAGCACCGCTCCGGCGATGCCGAGGATGAGGCCTATAGATAGGTAGCCAGCGACCATGAGCCAGGCGTCTGGACGCACGGCTTCGTCCGCCTGCACTCTGGCGGGCTCGGTGAGGACCGACCCGAGGATGAGCAGGTTCAGGGCGCTGGTAGTCAGGCCGGCGGTCAGGCCGAGTTTCCACGCCGATCGGTCCGACGAAGCGAACCTACCGGCGAGGACCGATCCCCCAGTTTGTGCAAGGATAAGGGCGACCCCGGTGAGCCATGGTTCTGCGGTCAGCCCCTGCAGGTGCAGGAAGAATGCGATGAGCCACATGACCACGGTCGTTGCGAAACCGACGACGACGCCGACGCGCCAGGCGGGGTACTGCGTGCGAGAGGGTTGAGTGCTCTGCATGTCGAAATGATATGGCGGGGCAGAACCGATTGCCTCTGGGACGCGTAGTGTTACAGTAAAATTTCTTGTTTGGCAGAACACAGCGTTGCGCTCGCCCGATCTGTGTCTCAACCGTCCCGATTTGCTCGCTGAGACTGAGTATCAGTTGTTGAGGGGGTTTCAGGACGGGTTGACAGCGATGGAGCGGGCCATGTCTACTACTGCCTGACTGCAATCTGTACGGTCTCCGAGCATTTTGCCCATTTTCCCGGACGGGAGAGCGTGGTGGGTTCTCGGACCTTTGCAGGGTGTTTGGGTCTTGGTCTGAACGGCGGCGCTTCGCTGCCCCATCGTGATTTCAGGAGCTGCTCGTGTCGACGCTCTTTCCCCAGTGGATGAACGCCCTCCCGGGCGCTGTGGCCGTAGGCCTCGGCGCTGCGGGTGTCGGTGTCATCGGCGGCGTGTGGTACTACTTCACCCCCAGCTATTGGGAGGTGGGGTACATGCCCGAACAGCCCGTGGCGTTTTCGCACCAGACCCACGCCGGCAAGCTCGGCATGGACTGCCGGTACTGCCACACCAATGTGGAAGATTCCAGCCACGCGAACGTGCCCGACACCGCGACCTGTATCAACTGCCACGCCGGCGACGATCAGGCGGGCGGCTATTTCAACGTCGATCTCTGGGAGGCCCACAAGGTCAACCAGAACCTCGTGAAGGTTCGCACGGCGTACGCGGAGGAGACACCGATCCAGTGGCGCCGGATCCACAAGGTCCCGGACTACGCCCACTTCAACCACGCGGTGCACCTGAACGCCGGTGTGTCGTGCTACTCGTGCCACGGGCGCATTGATCAGATGGAAGTGGTCTACCAGAAGGAAAGCCTGTCGATGGGCTGGTGCCTGGACTGCCATCGCGAGCCGGAGAAGCACCTCGTGGACGTCGACGGCGTCCTCGACCCGGAGAACCCGGTGCGGATCACCGACCTGGCGACCGTTGAGCTTCTTCTCAACAGCCCGGACCAGCGCGAACGCGGCTTGAAGCTTGTGGAGACCAAGCAGCTCCAGCCGCCCGAGCACTGCGCCGCCTGTCACTACTGAGCAGACCGCCCCTGAATCACGTCGCCGCTCCGCCGGCGAACGCCCGCAAACGACTCCCTCGGCCCGCGGAACTCCGCCGGGTCACTCAAGCAAGCGAGACGCGATGAGCAAGCTCGAACAATGCCCTTCAAGCAAGAAGCAAGGTCTTCCGGTGGACAAGGCTTCGGGCCCGCGTGAGCGCAGCCACGCGACCGGCAAGACCTACTGGCGCAGCCTCGATGATCTGGCGCAGACGCCGGAGTTCAAGGAGTTCCTGCACCGCGAGTTCCCGGCCAACGCTTCGGAACTGCTCTCGGGCTCGCGTCGTGACTTCCTGAAGATCATGGGCGCGAGTGTGGCGCTCGCGGGCGCGGCGAGCATGCCCGGCTGTCGGCGCCCCGACCACAAGATCATCGCGTACAACCGTAAGCCCGAAGAGATCATCCACGGCAAGCCGCTCTTTTACGCAACATCGCGCCGGCGCCCGAACGGCGGGGTTGACCTGCTGCTCGCCGAGACCTTCGAGGGACGCCCGACCAAGCTCGAGGGCAACCCGCTCGACTACGCCAGCGCCGGAGCGCTCACGATGCACGCGCAGGCCAGCGTGCTCGACCTGTACGACCCGGACCGCTCGCCGGACATCATCGAGAAGATGGCCGAGAGCCGCGGCAAGCCGTTCAGCGTTCGGCGTTGGTCGGAGTTCACCGAGTTCGCCGGTTCGCACTTCGCACGGTTCGACGACACTCGCGGTCGCGGGCTGTCGTTCCTGGTCGAGAAGGTCTCCAGCCCGTCGCGCGATCGCCTCCGTGACGCGATCCGCACCCGCTGGCCCGAGGCGAAGTGGCTGCCCTACAGCGCGACCGACAACGCGTCGTCGATCGAGGGCACGGCGATCGCGTTCGGCGCTCCGAAGGATGTCGAGTACGACCTTTCGCGGGCGGATGTGATCGTCTCGCTGGACTGCGACTTCCTCGGAGGCGAGTCAACGCTCGAAGGCCTTCGCGGCTACGGGCGCAACCGCATCCGCGAGGGGGCGAACGGTCGCGAAGCACGCGACACGAAGATGAGCCGCATCTACACCGCTGACTCGCAGATGAGCCTGACCGGCGGCCAGTCCGATCACCGGCTGAACGTGCACGTCGATGCGGTCGGTGCGGTCACCATCGCCCTCGCCGAGGCGGTTCTGGCACATCCCGATCTTCGCGGGCAGATGAGAACAGCCGGCGCGGGCCTTCGCTCCGCTCTGCAGCAGGCTCGTTCGCAGAGCGCGAACCTCGAAGAGATCGCCCACGCCGCCGACTGGGCGAAGTGGGCGGCGGACGACCTGGTCAAGAACCGCGGCACGTCCGTGGTGATGCCCGGTCGGTCACAGCCCGCAGCGGTCCACGCGCTCGCCGCGGCGATCAACCATCTGCTCGACAACGACACGGAGACGGTCATGTACCGCCCGATGTCGCGCGACCTGCGAGCGTCGAGCGTCGAGTCGGTCCGTTCGGTCGTCGAGGATGCCCGATCCGGGACCCTCACTACGCTCGTCACGATCGGCACCAACCCGGTGTTCACGGCCCCCGCCGACCTGAACTTCGCCGACGCCGTCGCGCAGGTGCCGGTCCGGATCCACCACGGTGATCCCGACGAGACCGCCGAGGCCGCGACCTGGTTCCTCGGACGCACGCACTTCCTCGAAGAGTGGAACGACGCCGAGGCGCCCAACGGCACGCGTTCGATCACGCAGCCGATGATCAAGCCGCTGTACGACTACCACTCCGACCTGGAACTGCTCGCCGCGATCCAGGGCGAGGCGAACCCGGACGGCTACTCGATCGTGCGCGACACGATGGAGCAGACGCTCCGACCGCGGTCGATGGACACCGCCTTCCGTCGCGCCCTGCACGACGGCATCGTCCCCGAGTCGCGTGACACGGTGCAGGCCGATCCGATCGTCTCACCCCGCTGGTCGCAGATCGCCAGCGCGGTCGCGTCTGCGGCGTCCTCGTTCCGGACCGACCCGGACCGCATCGATGTGCTGATGCTCCCCGATCCGCACGTGCTCGACGGCCAGTTCGCCAACAACGGCTGGCTGCAGGAACTGCCCGGCGCGGTGACGAAGGTCTCGTGGTCGAACCCCGCGATCGTGAACATGGCGACCGCGAAGAGGCTGCGTCTGCGGACCGGCAAGAAGCTCGTCAAGCCTCAGTACAGCCACACCGACGTCATGGAGATCGAGCACGAGGGTCGCACCGTCCGCTGCCCGATCTGGGTCATGCCCGGCGTGCCGGACAACCAGGTGATCGTCTGCTTCGGCCAAGGGCGTCGCGTCGCCGGACGCATCGGCGAGGGCACCGGCTACGACCTGTACCCGATCCGCACAACCGGCTCGATGAGCGTCGCTCGCGGCGTGAAGGCCGGGCGGGCCCGCGGCGTGCGACCGGAACTCATTCCCAACACCCAGGACCACTGGGTGATGGAGGGTCGCGACATCGTCCGCGATGTCGACCTCGAGGCGTGGAAGCGTCACGGCGATATGGAGCTGCTCTCCGAGAAGGAGATCAAGAAGCTCAAGAAGGACGCCTACGGCAACTATCGCGAGATCGAGGACATCAAGTTCGCCAACCGCCTCGGCATGGAGTCGCACACGCCGGTGAACGCCGACGCCTACCGTCCGAAGCAGCAGCAACAAAGCTTTTATGTTCAACTCGACAAGGACGAGATGACCATCAAGCGAGACGCGCGGGGGCGGATCCTCGGTGCGGTGAACGATTACGGCAAGCGCGTGCAGCAGTGGGGCATGTCGATCGACCTGACCAGTTGCATCGGCTGCGGCGCGTGCACCGTCGCCTGCCAGGCCGAGAACAACATCCCGATCGTCGGCCCCAAGGAAGTCGCCAAGGGTCGCGAGATGCAGTGGATCCGCATCGACCGGTACTTCGGCACCGGCTCGGAGAATCCGCTCGACGATCCGGATCCGCAGTTCTTCACGATGCCCGTGCCCTGCGTGCACTGCGAGAACGCGCCGTGCGAGATGGGCTGCCCGGTCAACGCCGCGGTGCACAGTTCCGACGGCCTGAACCTGCAGGTCTACAATCGCTGCGTCGGCACACGCTACTGCTCGAACAACTGCCCGTACAAGGTTCGCCGTTTCAACTACTTTGACTACGGCACCAAACAGTTCCGGGGCGGCTTCGGTCAACTCGGCGAACCGCTGGAGGGCCTGCCTGACGAGGTCCCGAGCGCGCTCAAGCCGGCGAGCGAGAACTTCATCCCGCCTCGTCTGCGCGAAAAGAAGATCGAGGTTTCCACGCTGCAGTACAACCCGCACGTCACGGTCCGCAGTCGCGGGCTGATGGAGAAGTGCACCTACTGCATCCAGCGTGTGAACGCGGCCCGCGTCGAGACCAAGCTCGCCGACCTCGAGATCATTCCCGACGGGTTCTTCCAGGTCGCCTGCGAGCAGGCGTGCCCGACCGGCGCGATCGTGTTCGGTGACATCTACGACTACACCGATTACCGCTCGGACGACGGCACCACACGTGAGGGCAGCCGGGTGAGCATCAAGCGGAACAGTCAGCGCAGTTACGCCCTGCTCGCGTACCTCAACACCCGCCCGCGTACGACCTACCAGATCCGGGTCCACAACCCGAACCCGGATTGGGTGCGCGAGCTCGCGGCGGCCGGAAACCACGACGCCGAAGCGCGCCTACACCGCTGGGAAGAGCCCTTCCACCACGGCGAAGACCAATCCGAGGATCACTCGGACGACCACTCCAAAGACCACGGCGAAGAGCAGGCCGCTACCAAGCGGTTCGCCCTGCCGATCCTTGATGCGAATGGGGTAGAGATCGCATGAGCGCCATCCAGCCCGACCAAGCCACCGCAGCCGGACTCGCCGGCGCACGACGGCCGGTCCGTCGCGACCCGCAGACGATCGACGGAACGATCGTCAGCGATCCGTCGCGCCGCCCGGAACTCGTGCTCGGCGACCGGGATTTCCACTCGGTCACCAACACCATCTGCGGCTGGATCGAACAGAAGACCCCGCCGTGGTGGATCGCCACGTTCGCCGTGGCGAACGCGCTCGCCGCCATGGCGACGGCCGCGATCATCTACCTGATCATCACCGGTGTCGGCGTGTGGGGTCTGAACAACCCCATGAGTTGGGGCTGGGCGATCGTGAACTTCGTGTGGTGGGTGGGTATCGGTCACGCCGGTACGCTCATCTCCGCGATTCTGTGCCTCTTCAAGCAGAAGTGGCGTGTGTCGATCAACCGCTTCGCTGAGGCGATGACGATCTTCGCGGTCATCTGCGCCGGCACGTTCCCCGGCATCCACATCGGTCG
>CAXAVQ010000030.1:0-12690 GCA_963971985.1 uncultured bacterium | reverse complement strand
GCGACCCGTGCCGCCATCGCCGAAGGCATCGTCCCCGGCGGCGGCGTGAGCTTCGTCCACGCCCGCAAGAAGATCGAGTCCAACCGCGACTGGAAGTCGGTCTTCGGCAAGAAGACCGAGGTCTCGGCCGACGACATCGGCCACGCCAAGTACGACTACGCCGCGGGCTTCGAAGTCGTCCGCCAGGCGCTCTCGGTTCCGCTGGAGACGATCGCCGACAACGCCGGCGCGAAGGGTCGGGTCGTGGTCGCCAAGGTCACGGAAGGCGACGAGAAGATCGGAGCCACCTTCGGCTTCAACGCGCTCACCCTGGAATACGGCGACATGGTCGACATGGGCGTGCTCACGCCGGCCAAGGTCGACCGCTCGGCGCTGCAGAACGCCGCGTCGGTCGCGACCATCCTGCTCACCGCCGACTGCATCATCACCGAGAAGCCCAAGGACGATGACGACGACCACGGCCACGGCGGTGGCGGCGGCATGGATCCCATGGGAGGCATGGGTGGAATGGGCGGCATGGGAGGCATGGGTGGTATGGGAGGAATGGGCGGCATGGGCTTCTGAGCCCGCGCTGACTCGTCCTCTCGTCGAACGGAGCAACCATGTCCCACGCACGATCCATCGATCTCGGTCGCGAAGACCAACTCGTTCCCTGGAGCGAGTGGTTCCGTCGCGCCGCGACTTCGATGGAAGCAGTGCTCCAGGCGTTGCCCGCTTCGCAGCAGCAACCGGACCCGGCGCGTACGCCGCGCTGGGTGTTCCGGGTCACGCTGATCGACGGTCGAGAGTTCGCCATCACGCAGGTCTCGACGCACATCAGTCGCGGCCGGTGCTTCCTCGGCGAGAACCGCTGGGACGTCGGCCCGACCAGGCATGAGCTGGCCGAGTCCGCCGGCAAGGTGGCCTCGGTCATCAACGCCGGCAGCCCGATCTGCGACGTCATCACCGGCTACACGATGATGGGCAACGGCAACGACGGGCTCCCCACGGTGCTCAACGTCCCGCCGCACATGATCGCCAGCGTCGAAGGCGTCCTGCTCCCCAGGCGCCCGGCGACGGACAAGAAAGAAGATGAGCCGTTCGGCTTCGCCCGATGGGCGGCTCGGCAGAACGAAGGCGACCCGGAACTCACCGAAGTGGAAGAGACCGGGTTCAACGAAGGGGCGGACTAACAACGGACACGTGTCCGCCCGCAACGCACGACAGAAACCAATCACAACACGCACTACGCGTTTGCATCACGGAGAACACAAGCCATGGCAGTCAAGCCCCTCGAAGATCGCATCCTCGTCAAGCCCGACGAACCCGAAACCCGCACCGCGTCGGGCCTGTACCTCCCCGAGAACAGCAAGGAGCGCCCGATGACCGGCAAGGTCATCGCTGCCGGCCCCGGCAAGCCGTCGGTCAAGAAGGGCGACACCGTGGTGTTCGGCAAATACGCCGGCACCGAAGTCGAGATCAAGGGCGAGAGCCACATGATCATGCGTGAGTCCGAACTGCTCGGCATCCTCGAGAAGAACTGATTCCCGAGCGTCCGACCGACTGACTCACCACCGATCAACCCACGAGAAGGATCCACACCATGTCCAGCAAACAGCTGATGTTCTCAGACGCCGCGCTGCTCGAAATGAAGAAGGGCCTCGAGCGCCTCGCCAAGACCGTCAAGGTCACCATGGGCCCGCGCGGTCGCAACGTCGCCATCCAGAAGTCCTACGGCGGCCCGTCGGTCACCAAGGACGGCGTCTCGGTCGCCAAGGAAGTCTCCTTCCCCGAGCCCATGCAGAATATGGGCGCGAAGATGGTCATCGAGGTCGCCAAGAAGACCAACGACCAGGCCGGTGACGGCACCACCGCCGCCACCGTGCTCGCCGAGGCGATCTTCTCCGGCGGCCTGCGCCACATCACCGCCGGCGCGAATCCCGTCGCGGTCCAGCGCGGCATCAACGCCGCCGCGCAGACCGCCGCCGACGCCGTCGATTCCCTCGCCACCCCGTGCAAGGGCAAAGCCGATTACCTCAAGGTCGCCACCGTCTCCGCCAACCACGACAAGACCATCGGCGAGCTGATCGCCGAGGCCATCAACAAGGTCGGCGCCGACGGCGTGGTCGAGGTCGAAGAGGGCAAGGCCTCCGACACCACCCTCGAATACGTCGAGGGCATGCAGTTCGACAAGGGCTACCTCTCGCCGTACTTCATGAGCGACCCCAAGACCTCCGAGGCGGTGCTGGAAGACTCGCTCGTGCTCATCCGCGAGAAGAAGATCTCCAACCTCAACGACCTGCTCCCGCTGCTCAACAAGGTGGCCGGTTCGGGCAAGCAGCTGCTCATCATCGCCGAGGATGTCGAATCCGAAGCGCTCGCAGCCCTCGTCGTTAACCGCCTGCGTGGCGTCCTGAAGGTCTGCGCCGTCAAGGCCCCGGGCTTCGGTGACCGTCGCAAGCAGATGCTCGGCGACATCGCCACCCTCACCGGCGGCACCTTCTTCTCCGAAGACCTCGGTCGCTCGCTCGAATCCATCCAGCTCAGCGAACTCGGCTCGGCCAAGAAGATCGTCGTCAACAAGGACTCGACCACCATCATCGAGGGCGCCGGCAAGAAGAAGGACATCACCGCCCGCGCCGAGCAGATCAAGGCCCAGATCGAGCGCTCCTCCAGCGACTACGACAAAGAGAAGCTCAACGAGCGCCTGGCCAAGCTCACCGGCGGCGTGGCGATCATCAACGTCGGCGCCGCGACCGAGACCGAGATGAAGGAGCGCAAGGACCGCGTCGACGACGCGCTCAACGCGACCCGCGCCGCCGCGCTCGAGGGCTACGTCCCCGGCGGCGGCACCGCGCTGCTCCGCACCATCGAGGCCCTCGAAGCCGGACGCAAGAAGGCCAAGGGCGACGAGAAGATCGGCTACGACATCATCCTCGGTGCCATCGAAGCCCCCCTCAAGCAGATCGTCGACAACGCCGGACTCGACGGCGACCTCGTCGTCGAGAAGGTCAAGGAACTCAAGGGCAACAACGGCTTCGACGTCATCACCGAGACCTACGTCGATATGGTCAAGGCCGGCATCATCGACCCGGCGAAGGTCATCAAGAGCTCGCTGGTGAACGCCGCGTCCGTCGCGGGCCTCATGCTCACCACCGATGTGATGATCACCGACCTCAAGGACGGCGACAAGCCCGTCGCCGGCGCGGTCGACTGATCGATCCGTTTCCCCGAACGATCCCACCGGTCTCGCCCGTGAAAGCGGGCGGGACCGTTTCATGATCCGCACGACGACCCCAAGCGTTCCACGGACGGGCAGCCGATGACCACCACCCGCGACTACTACGAAGTACTCAACCTCGAGCGCACCGCCGATGGTGACGAGATCAAGCGGGCGTATCGCCGGCTCGCGATGAAGTACCACCCCGACCGCAACCCCGGCGACGCCGAGGCCGAGCGCATGTTCAAGGAGTGCGCCGAGGCCTACGAGGTGCTCTCCGACGAGCAGAAGCGCAAGGTCTACGACCAGTACGGCCACTCGGGCCTCAAGGGCGGCATGGGCGGCGCCACCGCCACCCACGGCTTCACCAACATCGAAGACATCTTCTCGATGTTCGGCGACATCTTCGGCGGTATGGGCGGACGACCCGGCGCCGGCGGGCGACGCGGCCCCGCACGCGGCTACGACCTCGAAACCGAAGTCGAGATCGACCTCGCCGAAGTGCTCACCGGCACGCAGGTCGATGTCGAGTTCACCCGCCTCGACGTCTGCCAGACCTGCACCGGCTCGGGCGCCAAACCCGGCTCGACCCCGGTCCCCTGCGAGACCTGCGCCGGGCACGGTCAGGTCATCCAGACCGGCTTCGGCGGCATGTTCCGCATGCAGACCACCTGCCCCGCCTGCAAGGGCCGGGGCAAGACCATCAAGGACAAGTGCGCCGACTGCCACGGCAAGGGGCGCGTGCCGCGCAAGCGCAAGCTCTCGGTCAACGTCCCCCCCGGCATCCGCGACGGCCAGGCCGTCCGCGTCGGCGGCGAGGGCGAACCGCCGCCGCCCGAAATCTCCCCCGACGGCTCCGGCATGCGAGGCGACCTGCACGTGGTCGTGCGCGTCGAGGAGCACGAGGTCTTCAAGCGCGACGGCGACCAACTTATCCTCGAGATGCCCATCAGCTATTCGCAGGCGGCACTCGGCGCGCACATCGAGGTCCCAACGCTCGACGCCGAGGCATCGATCGTCATCCCGCGAGGCACGCAGCACGGCGCGGTCTTCCGTATCGAGGGGGCCGGCCTCCCCAACCTGCGCACGAAGCGCCGCGGCGACGTGATCGTCGTCGTCGAGATCGAAGTGCCCAAGAAGATGGGCGCGCGCCAGGAGGAACTCCTGCGCGAGATCGCCGAACTCGAGGGCGAGCAGGGCATCCTCCCGCGCAAGGACGGCTTCTGGAGCAAGGTCAAGGACCTGCTCGGCACCTGACCCGCGAGCCAACAGAGAACCAATCCCACACGACGGACGTCGATAAAGAACCATGAACGACCAGAACCAACAGCCCAGCGACAAGCAGACGAAGAAGCGCGCGAAGGAACTGCGCGATCGCCTGAACGAACTCGCCGCCGAAAACGAATCGGCCCAGACCGAGATGGACCGGATCCAGCAGGAGCTCGCCGATATCGAGGGCGAGCAGCTCGGTGACGACCCGATGCCCGTCGATCCCGGTGAGGCGCTCCGCGCCGACCTCGCCGCCGCCGAGAGCAACTACCACCGCGCCCTCGCCGACCTGCAGAACTACAAGCGGATCTCGGGCGAGAACGAGAAACGCGCCCGAGAGGCCGGCAAGGCCATGGTGCTCGAAACGCTCGTCAGCGTTCTCGACACCTTCGATATGGCCATGAAGATGGACCCGGAGAAGACGCCCGCGTCCGCGATCATGCAGGGCATCGAGATGATCCGCTCCGAGATGATCCGCGGCCTGTCGCAGGTCGGCTTCACTTCCATCAGCCCCCGCCCCGGCGACGAGTTCGACCCGAATCAGCACGAGGCCGTCGAGCGCGTCGAGTCCGAAGACGTCGAGCCCGGCTCGGTCGTCGAGCTCAAGCAGTCCGGATACGCCCTGCAGACGCGCGTGCTCCGCCCGGCCAAAGTCACCGTCGCCGCCGCCAGCGAAGACCAGCAGACCGTTCCGAGTGACGAAGGCCCCAGCGACGAAGGCGCCGGCGACTCCGGCGCCGACAGCGAGTAACCCACATGCCCACCTACGACTACCGCTGCAAAGCGTGCAGCCACGAGTTCGAAGAGTTCCAGTCCATGAGCGCCAAGCCGCTCAAGAAGTGCCCCGAGTGCGGCAAGGCGCAACTCGAGCGCCTCATCGGCACCGGCGCCGGCGTCATCTTCAAGGGCTCGGGCTTCTACGAGACCGACTACCGCAGCGACTCCTACAAGAAGGCCGCCAAGGCCGACAGCGACAGCGTCAAGAGCGACTCGAAGTCGGAATCGAAGAGCGAGAGCAAGTCGGAGTCGTCGAAGAAGGGTGAGCCGAAGAGCAAGCCCGAGAAGGCCAAGCCGATTTCTGATTGAACCAGACATGCATCGTCTCTGGAGAATCATCTATCCCGAGTACTGCTACTTCGACGATGATCGAGACCTTCGACGCAGAGTCGAATTCGTGATGCTCGAGAAGAGCTTCGGTGCGAAACGTCAGATTCTGAAGCGAGTGCTGTTCTTCGGTCTGCCATGCTTTGCGATGTTCGTGGTTGCAAGCCGATATGTGCGAGCGAATCCGGTGCTCCACGCCGACGCCGATCGCTGGATCCTGACAGGCCTCTGCGTCATCGTCTGCGCGCTCTTTGTGTACTTCGATCGTCATGCGGCACGTCGCAACCTCAGGCACGCTTTGACCCTCTGTGGTGTTCCGGTCTGCATCGATTGCGGCTACGACCTCGCGAGCAGCGACCCGACTCGGCCCTGCCCAGAGTGTGGCTCACCGTATCCTGAACTGGGCTCCGCCGTAGATCGGCGGAATGTCGACGGAACCTCCGAGCCATGAACCGCGTGCAACGCTGGTTGTATCCGGAACAGGCCATTCTCTCTGAGAGGCCTGATCTGCGGCACAAAATCGGCGAACTTCTGAACCGCGAAAAGTTCTCTCCAAAGCGCGAAGCTCTGATACGCGCGACGATTACCTTTGTCGTGCTGATCGGCGTGTACTTCGCGCTCTGGTGGACGCTCCCGCGTCTGCACTTCGTTCCGGCATCGATCGCGCAGGCGGCTCCCGGCGTGTTCGCGATACTGGCCGGCCCATGGTCGCTCATGATCGTGAACCGGCGCGTCCAGAGGAAAGCCATCCGGCGAGCGATGGTCCGCTGCGGCATCCCGATCTGCGTCCCCTGCGGCTACGACCTCTCGAAAACCGATGCCAGCGACCCCTGCCCCGAGTGCGGCAGCCCGTATCCTGAACTCGGCGACCCCGCCACCGCCCTGCGTTTGGACCCGAAGGAAAGCACCACCTGACCGACCACCCGTCCATCCTCGCCCACGGCATCGACCTCATCGAGGTCGAGCGCATCGCGCGTATGCTCAGCGAGCACCCTGAGCAATTCCGCGACCGCGTGTTCACGGAGGGCGAGATCGCGTATTGCGAGGCCAGTCGCAAGCGCAGCGCCGAGCACTTCGCGGCTCGGTTCGCCGCCAAGGAGGCGGTGCTGAAGGCCCTTGGCACCGGCTGGCGCGACGGCATCGCCTGGACCGACATCGAGGTTCGGCGTGACCCCGCCGGAGCCCCCTCGATCCGGTTGTCCGGAGAGGCCCAACGGATCGCGGAGTCCAGGGGCATCTCCGGCTGGCTGGTTAGCATCAGCCACACCGCTTCGCTCGCCCAGGCATCCGTCATAGGGACCGGCATCGCGACCGGATCCGGGAATGCCGGTAGCATCGCCTGAGTCCGATACTTTCCGGATGTGCTTTGATCTTGAACCCCGCCCGGTGATAATGCCCACCCATGTCCCAGCGACGCAAAAACCCGGCGCTCTACGAACTGCTCGGTTCGCGTCCCATCAACAAGCCGGGCGCGGGACGCCCGCCGGTCGCGGACCCTATTGAGGACGAAGAGGATTCCGCGTTCGGCATCAAGCCCGGACGCACGATCCGCGTCCCCATGGGCTACCTGTTCTTCGCGATCGCCGGCGTCATCGCCCTGATCTTCGGCGGCTACATGCTCGGCTACGCCCAGCGTGACCGTCTGGCCGAGCAGGACAAACTCCGGGCACTGACCAGCGACGACCCGGATGGCACCGGAGGCGGCAGCATCGCCGATCCGCTCAACCGGGGCGGAAGCGAGCAGAACACCCCGAATCGCTCGAACGTCGGCGGCTCCACCCAGCAGGTCAACAACAACGGCTCGACCCAGAACCCGTCCCGGACCGGCTCGCCCCTGGAGAACGTCTGGTTCGTTCGTGACGGCGTCCGCGACCCGCGCGAGACGGGGTTGAACTACTTCATCCTCGCCACCAACTACCCGTGGGACGAGGCGGAGCGGGCGGCCCTGTACCTCGGGCAGAACGGCGTCGGCGCCGTGGTCTACCCCAGCAGCCGGTCCGACCGCTGGAATCTCTCCACCCGCCGCGGCTTCGAGGGAGGCACGTTCCGGGACCAGGAGGCCCAGGACCTGGTCGAGCGGATCAAGCAGATCGGCGAGTGGTTCCAGTCCACCGAGCGCGGCGCCACCGATTTCGACGACCTCTACCCGGCCCGCCTGGACTGATCCGGCCCCCCGGAGGGCGTCTCGGGGCCTTGATCCGCCCGTCGTTTCTCGCTATTCTTCTCGGCCCGGCACACCGAAGAGCCGGATCGCCAGAGCAAAGGATCTTCCCATGAGCCTCGACCAGTCCCTCAAAACCGCCGGCACCCTCGCCTCGCACCGCAACGTGCTCAAGCGTCACGAGCGTATCGAGCGCCTGAAGGACAACAAGGACTTCAACCCGAAGCAAGAGAAGGTCCTGCACCTCCAGAAGACCGGCAACCGCAAGGTCCGCTGAGTCCTGGGGCGTCGTCCGACGCTCTCCGAAGACCACCGATGGATGACCAGGGCGCTCGATTTCCGAGTGCCCTTCTTTCTGCGCTGCCCACCGACACCTGCCCTCGCTTGAGGTACCCGCCATGGATCTGGACCGGCTGATCTCCCCACGCGCGAAGTCGCTCGATGCCTCGGGCATCCGGCGCGTCTTCGAACTCGGCGCGACCATGAACGACCCGATCAACCTCTCGATCGGTCAGCCCGACTTCCCGGTTCCCGATGCCGTCAAGCAGGCCGCGATCGACGCCATCCAGCAGGACCGCAACGGCTACTCCATGACCGGCGGCATCCCCGAACTCCGCGACCGCTGCGCATCGTGGGTCGCCTCCGACCTCGGCTGGCCCGACGCCTCGACCGACGCCGGGCGCAGCGAACTCGGTGTCGCCGTCACGTCCGGCACGTCGGGCGCGCTGTTCCTGATGAACATGGCCCTGCTCGGCCCCGGCGACGAGATCATCATCCCCGACCCGTACTTCGTCGCGTACCCGCACATGGCGACCTTCGCCGGCGGCACAGCCGTCCGCTGCGACACCTACCCCGACTTCCGCATGACGGCCGAGCGCGTCGAACCGCTCATCACCCCCGCGACCAAGGCGGTTCTGCTGAACTCGCCGGCCAACCCGTCGGGCGTCGTGATGACCCAGGCCGAGTGTCGCGAGCTGCTCGAACTGTGCCGGGCCAAGAGCGTGCTCCTGATCTCCGATGAGATCTACGACGAGTTCTGCTTCGATGACGCGCGCGAGGAATTCGACAACGGTCGCAAGTGCCCCAGCCCCTGTCGCGAGCCCGGCTCGCACGAGGACACGCTGCTCATCCGCGGCTTCGGCAAGACCTACGGCTGCACCGGCTGGCGCATGGGCTACATCGCCGGCCCGCCCCGGATCGTGCAGGAGATCGCTAAGCTCCAACAGTACAGCTTCGTCTGCGCGCCGACGCCGCTGCAGTGGGGGTGCCTGGCGACGTTCGACGCCGACATGTCCGGCCCGCTCGGCGACTACGCGACCCGTCGCGACCTGGTCATCGAGAAACTCGGCCGGTACACCGAGGTCGCTCGACCCGGCGGCGCGTTCTACAGCTTCATCAAGGTGCCCGAGCGCCTCGGCATGACCGGTCGTCAGTTCTTCGAGGCGGCGGTCGAGAAGAACGTGCTCGTCATCCCCGGCGACGTCTTCTCCGAACGGGACACGCACTTCCGCCTCAGTTTCGCCACCGCCAAACCCCGCCTCATCGAGGGGCTGGACCGCCTCGCCGAAGTCATGGCCGGCTGAATCATTGCCTCGCGTTGAAGCCCACCCTCGGCAGGGCTACCCTTCCGATTCTGTGGCAGCGGGCCCGGTCCCGCGTTCGCCCCAACACCATCATTTCCACATCTCAGCGCCCGTTGCACACGGGCGACGCTTCCAGAAAGGCAGCCCTCATGGCTCTCAAAGTGGGCATCAACGGTTTCGGTCGCATCGGTCGCCTGGTCTATCGCATCGCGTCGCAGACGCCCGACATCGAGATCGTCGGCGTCAACGACCTGGTCGATGCGGACAACCTCGCCTACCTGCTCAAGTACGACACGATGCACGGCCGGTTCCGCATCGGCGGCAAGGAAGCCGACGTGAGCGTGGCCGACGGTTCGTTCTCGGTGAACGGCAAGACCACGCGCACCACCGCCGAGCGCGACCCGGCTGCGCTGCCGTGGAAGGACATGGGCTGCGACTACGTGCTCGAGTCGACCGGCCTGTTCACCGCCGCCGACGACGCCAGGAAGCACATCAGTGCCGGCGCGAAGCGCGTCCTGATCTCGGCGCCGACCAAGACCCCCGACACCGTCAAGACCATGTGCTACAAGGTCAACCACGAGGTGTACGACCCCGCCAAGGACCAAGTGATCTCCAACGCGAGTTGCACCACCAACTGCCTCGCGCCGATCACCAAGGTCATCAACGACGCCTTCGGCCTCGAAGAGGGCCTGATGACCACCATCCACGCCGCCACCGCGACCCAGCCGACGCAGGACGGTCCTTCCAAGAAGGACTACCGAGGCGGGCGCAACGCGTACATGAACATCATCCCGGCCAGCACCGGCGCCGCGAAGGCGGTTGGACTGTGCCTGCCCGAGATCAAGGGCAAGCTCACCGGCATGTCGTTCCGCGTGCCGACCGCTGACGTGTCGTGCGTGGACCTGACCTTCCGCACCAGCAAGGCGACCAGCCTCGACGCGATCAACGCCGCGATGAAGTCCGCCGCCGAAGGCCCGATGTCGAACGTGCTGTACTACACCGAGGAAGAGGTTGTCTCGTCCGACTTTGTCTCCCACCCCGGCTCGTCGATCTACGACGCCAAGGCCGGCATCGAGCTCAACGACCGGTTCTTCAAGGTCGTCTCGTGGTACGACAACGAGTACGGCTACGCCTCCCGCTGCGTGGACATGCTCCGCATGATGGCCGAGAAAGACGGCCTGCTCTGAGCCGTCCCGGCCGAAACGAATCTCCCCGGCAGGCCGCCCGTCCAACGGGCGGCCTGTCTGTTTTCCGCAAGGTTTTCGTTTGAACAGGGAACTCGGGCGATTCGCCGTGCGAATGACTGGGTAGGTGCGAAGCCGGCCCGGAATCGGGCCGATTCATTTCCGAGAGCCGGGCGTCGGAATCGACGGTTCTCGGGCCTTGGGGGCCGGGCAACGCGTTGACACCCGGAATGGGTCGACCTAGTTTGCCATCGAGTAGCCCGTATTTGGGGGCGCAGGGCGAGACGCGTGAACAAGAGCGAGTCATCCAGGCGGGTCGATCACAGCGACGGCACGAAACTGCCCATGCCCGAGGATTCCGCTGCGCCCCGCTCGCCGCACAACGCCGGTCGGGGCTCCGACGACTCGAGCGAGGACAGCCGCCTGCCGATGCCCGAGGACACCGTCGAGATCCTCACCGGGCGGAAGTCCAGCGATGAATCCGGCGACGACTCCAAGTCCGGCTCCAGCGCCGCCGGCGGCTCGGCCATCGGTTCGATGGACACCATCGTCGGTCGCCTCGTCATCGAACAGGGCCTCGCCACCGACGACGAGGTCAAGACCGCGATCGCCAAAGTCGCCGGCGGCTCCGACCCCAGCGACAAGTCCCTCGCCGAGATCCTCGTCAACAAGGGCGTGATCACCCAGGCCCAGCTCGAGCGCCTGCGCAAGCAGGTCGAAGCCGAGCGATCGGGCCAGCAGATCCCCGGCTACCGGGTGCTGGGCAAGCTCGGCGCGGGCGCCATGGCCGCGGTCTTCAAGGCCCGCCAGATCTCGCTCGACCGCCTGGTCGCCATCAAGGTGCTCCCGCGCAAGTTCAACGGCAACCGCCAGTTCATCGAGCGCTTCTACGCCGAGGGACGCGCCGCCGCCCAACTGAACCACCCGAACATCGTGCAGGCCTTCGACGTCGGCAAGGCCGGCGAATTCCACTACTTCGTCATGGAGTACGTGGACGGCGGCACGGTCCACGACACCATCGTCCAGAACAAGCGCTTCGACGAGACCGACGCGATCAACATCGCCATCAACGTCGCCGAAGCCCTCGAGCACGCCCACGAGCGCGGCCTCATCCATCGTGACGTCAAACCCAAGAACGTCATGATCACCAAGGGCGGCGTGACCAAGCTCGCGGACCTCGGTCTCGCCCGCGCCATCGACGACAAAGACGCCGCGCTGGCCGAGAAGGGCAAGGCCTACGGCACGCCGTACTACATCAGCCCCGAGCAGATCAGAGGCGAGGTCAACGTCGGCCCGCAGGCCGACATCTACTCACTCGGCGCGACGCTCTACCACATGGTCACCGGCAACGTGCCCTTCAACGGCAAGAACCCCAAAGAGGTGATGGAGAAGCACCTCAAGCAGGCCCTCGTGCCGCCGGACCACGTGAACCCCAAACTCTCGGCGGGTATCTCCGAGGTCATCGAGATGATGATGGCCAAGAGCCGGCGCGAGCGCTACAAGAACGCCAAGGACCTGCTCATCGACCTCCGCGCCGTGAAGAAGGGTGAGGATCCGCCGATCGCGCACAAGGAAACCACGCCCGACGCGCTGCTCGAGGTCGCCAACCTCCAGCGCTCCATCGACGTCGCCTCTTCGGGCATGATCCCCGTCGACCAGAGCCGCCCGAAGGGCATCTGGGCCGAGCCGGTGGTCAAGGGGCTGATCACGCTCGTGGTCGTGCTGGTGATCCTGGTCGTGGTGCTGGTCGCGCTGTTCGCCGCGAACATCTGAGCACGCATCTCCGCTGCCGAAAACCCGCGCCGCGTCCGCGCTGCACCCGCGCCGACTGGGGTACCATGCGCCTGCACCGCCGGTGCAACCCTCTCCCCACCACGCATCGCACACGGAGCCAGCGCATGGAACTCTATATCGACACCGCCAACATCGACGAGATCAAGCAGGCCCACGACATGGGCGTGCTCGACGGCGTGACCACCAACCCGTCGCTCATCGCCAAGGAGGGCGTCGATTACGGCAAGCGCCTCGAAGAGATCTGCGCGGTCGTCGACGGCCCGGTGTCCGCCGAGGTCATCGCGCTCGACTACGACGGCATGATGAAAGAGGGTCGCGAGCGCGCGAAGATCGCCGACAACATCGTCATCAAGCTGCCCAGCACGATCGAGGGCCTCAAGGCCTGCAAGGCGTTCT
>CAXAVQ010000029.1:0-12697 GCA_963971985.1 uncultured bacterium | reverse complement strand
TTGTCGGCGACCGAGAACGGGATGTCCGGGCCGACGATCGCGCGGATGCGGTCGCGGACCTTGTGGGTCGTGCCGACCGGGACCGTGGACTTCACGACCACGACCTTCGGTTCCTGGTTCGGGCCGAGTTCCTTGATGACCTGACCGATGTCGTCGGCGGCCTGCCAGACGTAGCTCATGTTGGTCTTGCCGTCGGCGCCGGTGGGGGTGCCGACGCAGATGAAGACCATCTGGGCGTCGCGATAGGCCTTGGCCTTGTCGGTGGTGAAGTGCAAGCGACCCGCGCTGACATTCTTCTTCATGAGCTCGGTCAATCCGGGCTCGTAGATCGGGCAGCCGCCGTCGTTGAGCACCTGGATCTTGCGCTCGTCGATGTCGAAGCAGATCACGTCGTTGCCGGTGTTGCTGAAGCAGACGCCGGTGACGAGGCCGACGTATCCGGTTCCGATCATGGTCAGACGCATGGGTTCTCTCCTGCAGGGCGACGCCGGCGGTCCCGGCGACATCGGACGTGTTGGGTCCGGTTATGGGGTTCGAAGGATTGAGACTCGGTTTGAGTCCAGAAAGGTGTTCTCGGGAAGATACGGGTACGTCTTAAGAGGATCAGTAGTTCGGGGTCGGGGCGCGGTAGTGGGACATGTCGATGGTCTTGAACCACTCGATGGTCTGCTCGAGGCCCTCGCGGAGTTCGATGGTGGGCTCCCAGCCAAGTTTCTCGCGTGCGATGGTGATATCGGGCTGGCGGCGCTGCGGGTCGTCCTGTGGGGGCGGGCCGTACTGGATCTGGCTGGAGGAGCCGGACAGTTCGATCACCAGTTCGGCGAGCTGCTTGATGGTGAACTCGCCGGGGTTGCCGATGTTGACCGGTCCGATGAAGCCTTCCTCGTTGTTCATCATCCGGATAATGGCCTCGACGAGGTCGTCGCGGTAGCAGAACGAGCGGGTCTGCTCGCCCTCGCCGTAGATGGTGATGGGCTGGTTGGCGAGGGCCTGGCGGATGAAGTTGGAGACGACGCGCCCGTCGTAGGGGTGCATGCGTGGGCCGTAGGTGTTGAAGATGCGGACGATGCGGACGTCCACGCCGTGGAGGCGGTGGTAGTCGGCAAAGAGCGTCTCGGCGGCCCTTTTGCCCTCGTCGTAGCAGGCGCGGGGGCCGAGGGTGTTGACCGAGCCCTTGTAGGACTCGGGCTGGGGGTGGACTTCGGGGTCGCCGTAGATCTCGCTGGTGGAGGCCTGCAGGATCTTGGCGCGGCAGCGCTTGGCCATGCCGAGCATGTTGATCGCGCCCATGACCGAGGTCTTCATGGTCTTGATCGGGTTGTACTGGTAGTGGCCGGGCGCTGCGGGGCAGGCGAGGTTGTAGATCTCGTCGACTTCTAGCCAGATCGGCAGGGTGATGTCGTGGCGGATGAGCTCGAAGTTGTGCCGGTCGAGCAGGTGATCGACATTGGCTTTTTGGCTGGTGAAGAAGTTGTCGAGGCAGATGATGTCGTGGCCGTCGGCGCACAAGCGCTCGCAGAGGTGCGAGCCGAGGAAGCCGGCGCCGCCGGTGACGAGGATGCGCTTGATCTGGGACACGAGTGCGGCCTCCGGTGCCGGTCTGGTGGACGCTTGGGGGCGCCCGACCCGGTTTCGTACGTGGGGGGGCCGGTATGGTAACGGCGGCGGAAACTCCGGGTGGACGGCTCCGGAATCTCGCGGAAATCTCACGAGAACCGAGGCGCGATCAACCCCTGCGCAGGGCTTTGCGAGCCGCGGCTCGCAAAGCCTGTCCCGGTCCGCTCCAGACGAAGCGGGCCTTGAGGCGGGGCCAGGGCGGCAGGCGTCGGGCCATGCCTTCCTCCATGGCGAACTTGCAGGGGTAGCACATGCCGCACGGCCGGCCCCGCTTGGGGTTGTGACAGAACCAAGTCATTTCCATGATGTCGCGGAAGCCGGCGTCGTCGCCCTCACGCTGCATGTCGAGTTTGCTGATCTCGAGGATCGGGAAACGCAGGCGACCGAAGACAAGATCAAGGTCGCTTCCGGGCTCGGCTTCGAGCACGACGTTGGGATGACCTTGGTCGTCGATGGTGCGGATGCGTTGATCGAGGAACAGGTAGGCCCGATCGTCTATGTGGACGGAGAGTTCGAGACCGGTGAGGTTGCGCATGGCGGCGTAGCGGGCGATCCACTCGTACTGCTCGCCGAGAGGGTGTTTCTGCGTGAGGCGCTCCCACGCCTGAGAGATTGTGTCGTCGGCGTCGATGTCCGGGCGATTGGTGACCTCGGTCGGGAGGAGGGTGACGCCATCGGACAGGCGCGGTTCGATCGCGGCGCGGAGTTTCGCGATGGTCTGGAGTTCCGTGTCGGCGGAGGGGCGCCCGGGGTCCACGATGTAGTGGGGGCGGACCGTGCGATGCTGGCGCAGGAGCAGGTCGAGCATGCGGAAGGTGGAGTCCCAGCCGCTGGTCCAGAGGATGTCGGCGGGCTGATTGGTCATCGATGAGCTCCGTCCTGAGCGCGTACGACGAGCGGGGTCTTGCCCGCGACGGACTGCTCGATGCGCTCGACGAAGTCGATGGGGGCGTCGTGCAGGGATCCGCTGATCTTGATGAGATTGGCGCGGACGTGGTCCGTGATGGCGTCTCGGGAGGCGTCGCTCGTGGGAACGACCCGGATCGCGAGGCCACTCGGCATTTCGACAATCTGGAATTGCTGGACATCACGCCGGTCGGAGATCGCCCGGCTGATGGCGGCGGTGTGGACCGCCTTGCCGTCGGGGAGGGTGATCACACTGCTGATGCGTCCGAGGATCTTCCGGATCCGAGCGGGGCCGATCAGGGGTTCACTCTCGACGGGGAGGACCTCGTCACCGATTTCGTAGCGGATGAGCGGGGTCTTGCGTTCGTAGAGGGAGGTGATGCGCAGGACGCGCCCGCCGCCGGGCCCGGGCTCGCCGAGTTCGAACAGGTTGTCGAGCCAGAACACGCGGTAGGTGCCATCGGGAAGGGTGTACGCGGTGATCTGGGTCTCGACCGCGCCGTACTCCATCGCGGACGGGCAGCCGAAGGTTTTCGCGATCAGTTCCGGGGAATCGTCGCGAGGGTAGGACTCCGCGCAGGCGATGGCGGCCTTCAGGCCGACTTTCGCGAACTCGCCGGATCGAGAGGCGTTGGCGCGGGCGAGCAGATCGAGCGCCGAGCTGTACCCGATGAGGTATTTCGGGCGGGTCCGCAGGATCAGGTCACCGGCTTCTCGGGCGCGCTGCTCGGAGAGGTTGTAGGCGTTGAATCGGATGCGCCCCTGCAAGCGGTCCTTCGTGGTCTGGAGGGCGGCTCGGGCGCGGGCTTTGGGGCCGCTCCCAAGCAGGTGGTGATGGCCCCAGACGAGGAAGTACGGGGCGGCAGGGGTGATGCCGAACTCGCCGCGCCCGATCCAGCGGTTGGCATTATCTGGCTCTAACTCGGAGTTCCAGCCTTCGAAACTCGTGGGGCTGCCCGTTGAGCCGCCTGTAGTGTAGCGGCGCTCGCCAGGGCGTCTGGGGTCGACGAGGTCCGATCCCGCGGTTTGGGACTCGGCTTTGGTCAGTGGCGGGACCGTCTGGGTGAACTGGTCCAGGGAGTCGAAGGTCCTCGGCGACTGCCCGGTGGCGACCAAGTGTCGGTAGCGGGGCACGTTCGTCGAAGCGACCGCCCAGACCGCGTTGAGGCGCTCGAGCATCAGGTCGTGCCGGGCCTCGGTGTGCAAATCACGGTCGTAGACACGACGGCGTTGCTCTATTGAGGGGCGCAACTGTCTGGCTCGCAACGCACCGACGAGGGTCATGGTGGGGCAGTCTATCGGCGTTTCGGGGTCTTCCGGTGGCCTAGGGGGCGATTTCGACCGATCTGAACGGTTCGGCCCGAGGGGGCGTAGGAGTATCTCGCCGGTCCGGTGGACGCTGGTTCGCCGGGGCCGGTAGTCTGCCCGGCCTGTACTTGTTTCGTTCGGCCATCGCTTAAGGACCTCACGGATATGACCCAAGCCAAGCGTGCACTGATCACCGGTATTACCGGGCAGGACGGCAGTTATCTCGCGGAGTTCCTGCTCGGCAAGGGCTACGAGGTCCACGGCCTGATCAGGCGGTCCAGTTCGTTCAACACCGAGCGTCTGGATCACCTGTATCGCGATCCGCACGTGAAGGGCGTGAAACTCAAGTTGCATTATGCAGACCTATGCGACGCGACTTCGCTTCAGAAGATCCTCGACGAGACGAAGCCGCAGGAGGTCTACAACCTTGGGGCCCAGAGCCACGTGCGGGTGAGTTTCGACATGCCGATCTTCACGTCGGACACGGTCGCGATGGGGGCGCTGCGTCTGCTGGAGAGCATCCGCGACTACCAGGAGCGGACCGGCGAGCAGGTCCGGTACTACCAGGCGAGTTCGTCGGAGCAATTCGGCAAGGTGGTGGAGTCGCCTCAGAAGGAGACGACGCCGTTCTACCCGCGCTCGCCGTACGCCTGCGCGAAGGTGATGGCGCACTGGATGACGGTGAACTATCGCGAGAGTTACGGGATGCACGCGTCGTGCGGCATCCTGTTCAACCACGAATCGCCGCGTCGTGGCGAGACGTTCGTGACGCGCAAGATCACCCGCGCGGCGGGTCGGATCAAGCTCGGCTTGCAGGACAAGCTCTACATGGGCAACCTCGACTCGAAGCGCGACTGGGGCTACGCGGGCGACTACGTGAAGATGATGTGGATGATGCTCCAGCAGGACGAGCCGGACGACTACGTCATCGCGACGGGCAAGACGATCTCGGTGCGCGAGTTCGCGGAGATGGCGTTCAACCATCTGGGCCTGAACTTTGCGGACTACTACGAGATGGACCCGCGCTACATGCGCCCGGCGGAAGTCGATCTGCTGCTGGGCGACCCGAGCAAGGCCAAGGAGAAGCTCGGCTGGGAGCCGACGACGAGCGTCGAGGAACTGGCGATCATGATGGTCGAGGCCGACCTGAAGATCGCCGAGCGCGAGAAGACGCTGATCGAAGCCGGGCACATGCAGCCGGACTTCGCGGGTCACGATCAGTAAGGGCTCGCGGGCGACGGGAAGGGGAGCGATCGAGATGGCGATTTCGGACTGGTCTGGCAAAAAGGTGATCGTGACCGGCGGCGCTGGTTTTCTGGGCGGGTTCGTCTGCCGGACGCTGCGTGAGCGGGGCGTGAAGGATGCGGACATCTTTGTGCCGCGGCGCAAGGACTTCGACCTGACGGAGTTGTCGGCGGTGCGCCGGATGTACGACGGGGCGTTCGCTGGTGAGCCGACGGATGTGGTGATCCACCTCGCGGCGGAGGTCGGCGGCATCGGTGCGAACCAGGCGAACCCGGGTCGCTACTTCTACGCGAACATGGCGATGGCGCTGCACCTGATCGAGGAGTTCCGGGCGCGGGGCTTTCACGAGCGGGACGAGAGTGTGTTCCTGCAGACCGGAACGATCTGCGCGTACCCGAAGTTCGCGCCGATCCCGTTCAAGGAAGAGGACATCTGGAACGGGTACCCGGAGGAGACGAACGCTCCGTATGGGGTTGCGAAGAAGGCGGCGTGGCAGATGCTCGACGCGTACCTGCTGCAGTACGGCATGCGGTCGTCGTATGTGCTCCCGGTCAACCTGTACGGGCCCAACGACAACTTCGATCTGTTCTCGTCGCACGTGATCCCGGCGCTGATCCGCAAGTGTGTGGAGGCGCAGGACCGGGGCGACGACCACATCGTGTGCTGGGGGACGGGTGCGGCCAGCCGCGAGTTCCTGTACGTGGAAGACGCGGCGGAGGGCATCGTCCGGGCGACGGAAGTGATGAACGACCCGACGCCGATCAACCTCGGCGCGAGCTTCGAGATCACGATCAAGGATCTGGTCGAGCTGATCGTGCGCCTGACGGGATTCGAGGGCGAGATCCGCTGGGACACCAGCAAGCCGGACGGCCAGCCGCGTCGGAAACTGGATACGGCCCGCGCGAAGGAGCTTCTTGGCTGGCAGTCTCGGGTGTCGTTCGAGGACGGGCTGAAGCGGACGATCGAATGGTTCCGTGAGCACCACGAATCGCGTCAGACGGCGGGGGCCTGAGGGCGCGGGGCCCGGAGCGATCATGCGCGTGCTGCTGATCAACCAGGTGTACTACCCCGACGTGGCGGCGACGGCGCAGCACGCCGATGATCTGGCGCGCCATCTCGTGCGGGCCGGGCACGAGGTGCACGTGATCGCGTCGCGTTCGATTTACGGGAGCAAAGGGGCGACGCTTTCCAGGTACGAGGACGTGGACGGGGTCAAAGTCCATCGCGTCGGGCGGAGCATCTTCGGCAAGGCCGGGATTCTCGCTCGGGCGGCGGACTTCGCGGTGTTCTATGTGCTGGCGATGTTCAAGGCGCTGACGCTGAAGCGGTTCGATGTCGCGGTGTGCTTCACAACGCCGCCGTTCATCTCGCTGGTGGGCTGGGTGCTGCGGACGATCCGGGGCACGAAGTTCGTGTACTGGGTGATGGATATGTACCCGGATGTGCCGGTGGTGTGCGGCGTGATGAAAGAGGGGGCCCTGAGCACGCGGTTCTTTGAGGCCGTCGACCGGTTCTGCCTGCGCCGCGCGGACCGCGTGGTTGTGCTCGGGCGCTGCATGCGTGAGCGTGTGCTGGCGAAAGGTGCGGACCCGGCGAAGGTGGAGCAGATCGGCGTGTGGTCGGACCAGAGCGAGGTGAAGCCGATCGCGCGCGAGGACAACGAGTACACCGAGCGGTGGGGTCTCGGTGGGAAATTCGTGGTGATGTACTCGGGCAACTTCGGGCTCGCGCACGATGTGCGGACCATGCTCGAGGCGGCGGAGCAATTGGAGTCCGACGATCGGTTCCGGTTCCTCTTCGTCGGGGGCGGCAAGAAGAAGGCCGAGGTCGAGGCGTTCGTTCGCGAGCGAAACCTGAGCAATGCGGTGGTCGATGGCTACCAGCCGCGAGAGAAGCTTGATCATTCGTTGAGCTGCCCGGATGTTCACCTGGCGACGATGATCCCGGGCGCGGAGGGGCTGATCGTGCCCTGCAAGCTGTTCGGGATCATGGCGGCGGGGCGTCCGACGGTGTTTATCGGCAGCCCGAAGAGCGAGTTGGCGCTGGTGCTGCGTGAGAATGGCTGCGGCGAGGTCGTCGAGCCGGGCCGGGTCGAGACGCTGGTGGAGGTGCTCCGGGGATTGGCCGATGACCCCGGTAGGGTGCGTTCCATGGGCGAGCGTGCTCGTGAGGCGCTGTCGGAGGCGTACAGCCGTGAGCGCGCCTGTGAGGCGTGGCGTCGACTGCTCGAGGGAGTTGTGAATAGCGAGTCGGCGGTCAAAGCCGCTGAGGCGGAGAGCGGCCAAGCGCGGGGGGAGTCGGCGTGAGCGAGCAAACCGGCGCGAAGCGGCGCTCGAACATCGAGATTCTCATTCCGACGTTCAACGAGTCGGCGAACCTGGCGCACGCGCTGGCGAGCGTGTGCGAGTGGGCGGATGTGGTGCGCGTGGTCGACTCGGAGTCGACGGACGACACGAGAGAGATCGCCGAGCGGTACGGGGCTGAGGTCGTGATCCAGCCGTGGCTGGGCTACGCGAAGCAGAAGAACTGGGCGCTCGAGAACCTGCCCTGGCGGGCCGACTGGATCTTCATTCTGGACGCGGACGAGGTGATCCAGCCGGGGCTGCGTGATGAACTGCTGGCGGTCGCGTCGCGCCTGGCGGATGAGGTGGAGGAGGCCGGGTTCTACATCAACCGGTACTTCATCTTCATGGGGCGCCGTATCCGCCACTGCGGGTACTACCCGAGCTGGAACCTGCGTTTCTTCAAGCGCGGTATGGCGCGCTACGAGGAGCGCGAGGTGCACGAGCACATGATGCTCGACGGCCCGAGCGGCAAGCTCAAGGGCCACATGGAGCACAACGACCGGCGGGGGCTCGAGCACTTCATCGCGAAGCACAACCGGTACTCGACGCTGGAGGCGCGGGAACTCGTGCGCGGCCCCTTGCACGAGGGGATGCTTCCTGCTGACCAACTGGAGCCGGGGATCCGTCTGCGTCGGTGGCTGAAGTACAACGTGCTGCCGCGGCTGCCGCTCTTGGGCGTGTGGCGGTTCGTGTACATGTACATCATCCGGTTCGGGTTTCTTGACGGCGTAGCGGGGTTCCGGTTCAGCCTGCTGCTCGGCACGTACGACTTCTTTATCGCGATCAAGATCCGGGAGCTCCGCCAGCTGAAGAAGGAGCAACTCGAGGGCTCGTTGGCTGCGCCGGCGCAGGGTTCTGCGCTCGCGAAGGCCGAGGGGTCGGAGGGGGCTCCACGGGTCGAGGCGGCTGCCGCCGCGTCGGTTTCCGTTGAGAAGAATGCCGGGGCCGCTGACGCGGTCGTGCGTGACGCGAAGCAGCCGGCGCCTGTGGACGCGTCGCGCGACGAGCAGCGCCGCGAGTTCGTGCGCGCCGACGCGGCGTCGTGTCCCCATCCGCCGGTCAGCGTGATCATCCTCTGCTACAACGAGGAAGTGAACATCCGCGAGTGCCTGGAGAGCTGCGCGTGGTGCGACGATGTGCACGTTCTGGACAGCGGGAGCAGGGACCGCACGGTCGAGATCGCCGAGGAGATGGGCGCGAAGGTCTCGGTGAACCCGTTCAAGTCGTTCGGAGAGCAACGGAACTGGGCGATCGACAACATCGAGACGAAGCACCGTTGGCACTTCCATCTGGACGCGGACGAGCGGTTCACGCCGGCGCTGGTGAAGGAGATGGACGCGATCCTTCGGGCGGATCGGCCCTCGGACTCGACGTCGCGGACCACGGCGTACCAGTGCCCGTCGATGATGATGTTCATGGGGCAGTGGCTGCGTCGGGCGGCGGAGTATCCCGTGTACCAGGTGCGGTTCTTCGATTCGGCGATGTGCCGGTACGAGGACTACGGTCACGGCCAGCGCGAGGTGAACCGCGGGCGGACCGGCGTGCTGAAGATGCCGTACCTGCACTACAACTTCTCGAAGGGGATCGAGGAGTGGTTCGACAAGCACAACCGGTACAGCACGCTGGAGTCCTCGCAGGCGCAGCACGAGCCGCACGTCTCACTGTCTCGGGCGATGCTCGGGCTGTTCGCCGCGGACAAGATCAAGCGTCGTCGTCATCTGAAGGCGCTCAGTTACCGGATGCCGGCGAAGGCGACGCTGATGTACCTGTACATCGTGGTCCTTCGTCGGGGGTTCATGGACGGTTCGGCGGGTGTGAACTACGCGCGGATGCGATCGATCTACGAGGCGATGATCAGCGTGAAGTCGGCGGTGTCGCTGGCGGAGAAGAGGCAGAAGCGGAACGCCGCCGGCGGAAGGAAAGAGTCGTGAGCGGTTGGGTGATCGTTCGAAGTTATCCGAGGGTGGGGTGACGGGTATGCGGATTTCGATCCTTCTCGGGCCGTTCTACCCGTCGCCTCCGGCGCCGACGGGGGCGGTGCAGCGTCGCTGGTGCGAGGTGTCTCGGGTGTTTGCGTCGCGGGGGCACGAGGTGACGATCGTGTCGCGTTCGTTCGAGGGGCTGCCGGCCCGTGAGACGGTGGACGGTGTGGAGCACCGCCGGTTGAGCGGGTTCGATCAGTCGAGTTCGCTCAAGCGTGACTTGCTCAAAGACGCGTGGTCCTCGTTTCGCATGATCCGCGCCCTTGATCCGGCGGACGTGACGGTGTGCAACATGTTCTGGGCGCCGTGGATGCTGACGCACCCGAAGCGCAAGCGCCACGGCGCGATCGCGGTCAATCAGGCCCGGTTCCCGAAAGGGCAGTTGCGTCTCTACGATCGGGTGGACCGGGTCCTGGCGGTGTCGCAGGCGATCCGGGACGCCGTCGAGGAGCAGCGTCCGTCGCTGCTGCCGAAGACGCGGGTGATCCCGAACCCGATCAACACGCAGGCGTTCCGACCGGTGGAGCGCCCGGGACGCGACCATTCGAAGGCGGTCGTGCTCTATGCGGGGCGGGTCCATCCGGAAAAGGGGCTGCACCTGCTGATCGAGGCGTGGAAGGCGGTCGCGGAACGCCTGCCGGGTGCGGAACTGCGTCTGATGGGCGCGATGTCGATCGACCAGGGAGGCGGCGGGGACGCGTACGTCGACGAACTCCGCGGGCTGGCCGGTGATATGCATGTCACGTTCCACGAGCCGGTCTTCGATCGCGGGGCGTTCGCAGCGGAGATGCACAAGGCGGACCTGTTCGTGTACCCCTCGATGGCGGACAAAGGCGAGTCGTTCGGGATCGCGCCGCTCGAGGCGATGGCCACCGGTCTCCCCACGGTCGTGTCGTCGCTCGCCTGCTTCAGAGACTTCCTTCGCCACGGGGAAAACGGGCTGGTCTTCGATCACCACGCCGAGGACGCTTCGGCGCAGTTGTCGGCACACATCCTGTCGCTGCTCACGGATCGGGAATATTACGACCGGCTCGCGGCGTCGGCGACGAGCGACGTTGCGAGGTTTTCGCTCGAGAGCGTCGCGGATGCGTACCTGAGCGACTTTGAGGAGTTGTGCCATGAGCGCGGCTAAGAACCGATACGAGACGAAGGATCACCAGCGGAGTCGCAGCGATTCGCCGTGGAGCAAGTGGCACCGGATCAAGGGACAGCTGTGGGTGCTCGCGTGGCTGTTCTTCTGTCGCTGGACGCCCAAGCCGTTCAACCGCTGGCGACTGTTCTGGCTCAGGCTGTTCGGGGCGGACGTCGTGGGCAGGCCCTATGTCGATGCATCGGCACGCGTGAAGTACCCGTGGCACATGCGCATCGAGCACAAGGCGTGCATCGGCCCGGATTCGAACATCTACAGCCTCGGTCGGGTGATCATCCGCGAGCGGGTTTCGATCACGCAGGAGGTGTACGTGTGCACCGGGACGCACGACCTCTCCGACCCGCGACTGCCGCTGATGACGGCCCCGATCGAATTCAAGCAGGACGCGTTCATCGGCGTCCGGGCGCTGCTGCTGCCCGGCGTGGTGGTCGGCGAGGGCGCAGTCGTTGGCGGCGGCGCGGTCGTGACGAAGGATGTCGAGCCGTGGACGGTCGTTGGCGGAAACCCGGCCAAGCCGATCGGGAAGCGCGAGCCGCTCAACTTCGAGATTTGAGCGGACGCGCACCGTCCGGCGATCGGCTATCCTTCTGGTCAATACTCGCTTTTTGACCCAAAGGATCGGCCATGTCAGACCTCATCGCCCCGCACGGCGGGACCCTCGTCAACCGCGTCGTCGGCCCGGATCGGGCCCGTGAACTCCGCTCGGAGGCCGAGTCGCTGCGCCGGATCGATCTCTCGGCGAAGCAGTCGTGCGACCTCGAGATGATCGGGGTGGGGGCGTTCAGCCCGCTGACCGGGTTCATGGGCAAGGCCGACTTCGAGTCGGTCTGCAAGGACATGAAACTCGCTTCGGGCGACATATGGCCCATCCCGATCCTGCTCAGCGTCGACGAGGCGCCGAACGCCGGCGAGCGGGTCGCGCTCTACGCCCCCAACGGCGTGCTCCAGGCGGTCATGACCGTCGAAGAGACCTTTAAGCACGACAAATCGCTGGAGATCCCCAGCGTGTTCCGCACCGAGGACGAGGCGCACCCCGGCGTCGCGCAGGTCATGGCCGAGGGTGACACTTGCGTCGCCGGACCGGTCGAGGTGATTGAGGTGTGCGTCGATCCCGATGGTCCGGAGGCGTTCCTCGACTACAGGCTCACGCCCGCGCAGACGCGCGAGCAGTTTGCCAAGCGTGGTTGGAAGACGGTGTCCGCGTTTCAGACCCGCAACCCGATCCACCGGGCCCACGAGTACCTCTGCAAGTGCGCGCAGGAGATCACCGACGGGCTGCTGATCCACCCGCTGGTCGGCGAGACCAAGAAGGGTGACATCCCCGCTGATGTGCGCATGGAGTGCTACCAGACCATCATCAAGCACTACTTCGTGCCCGAGCGGACGTTGCTCACGGTCATGCCCGCGGCGATGCGATACGCCGGTCCTCGTGAGGCCGTGCTCCACGCGCTGGTTCGCAAGAACTACGGCGTAACGCACTTCATCGTCGGTCGCGATCACGCCGGCGTCGGCAGCTACTACGGCACGTACGACGCGCAGAACATCTTCGACGAACTGGACCCGGAGAACCTCGGCATCATCCCGCTGAAGTTCGAGCACGCCGCGTGGAGCCACAAGGCCCAGGGCATGGTGTCCGGCAAGACGTTCCCGAAGCTCGAGGGGGATCAGGTCTTCCTGTCTGGCACGAAGGTGCGTGACATGCTGGCGTCGGGCGAACGCCCGCCTGTCGAGTTCAGCCGCCCGGAAGTCGCGGACGTGCTGATCCGCTGGGCGACCAGAGAGCCGCAGCCGGCATGAGATCTGGCCGATAGTGTGGGTTGAGGCCACTGTTGCCGAGCGTCCGAGAACCCGACCGAGTGAGACCACCCGGCCATGCGCATCGTCCACCTGATCAACTCGATCGACCCGGTCAGCGGCGGACCGGCGAACGTGCTGGCGCGCCTTGCGCCGGTGCAGGTGCGCCGGGGGCACGATGTGACGATCATCACCGCCGACGCGCCCGCACGCGTCGCGGAGATCGCCGGTCGGCTGGCCGAATCGGGGGTCCGCGTGGAGGCGAAAGGGCCGGGGTCCGGCCCGTTTGTGAAGGCTCCGGCAGCCATCGAAACCCTCAAGCGTGAGATCGCGTCGGGCGTGGACGTGGT
>CAXAVQ010000028.1:0-12756 GCA_963971985.1 uncultured bacterium | reverse complement strand
GTTCATGTGGGACCGCGCGCCGAACAGGAGCGTCCCGTCGGCGTTGAGATCCAATTCTGCAATGAAGTTGTCATCGCCGGTCTGCGCTCCGAACGCCGCAGTCAGTTGATCGACATGCGCTTGGGTGAAGCCAGAGTTCTCGGTGCCCTGACCCATGGATACGAGCATCGTGTTCAGGTCCTGGAGTCCGATGACACCATCGCCGTCAAGATCCAATGCCTCGTTGTACGCATCATCGCCGGGCTGGGAACCGAAGGCTTCAAGCAACAGATCGATGTCGTCCTGTGTGAACCCATCCGGGGCTCCGCTCTCGGCTGCGGGTGGAGTACCGATCTGTGCGAGCATGGCGTTGAGGTCCTGGAGGTCGATGGTGCCGCTCCCATCCAGGTCGTACTGAGAGATGAACTCCGAATCTCCAGCACCAGCTCCGAATATTTTCAGAAGATTGTCCACATCATTTTGCGTGAACTGCACGGTTTCGGCTACCTGAGGCTCACCGGGCGTCGCCGTTTCCTGCGTCGCCTGCGTTGAGTCGATCTTGCCGGCTTCCAGTTTCTTGGCGTGCTCGAAGGAGTACGTCGACGGAGTCGGCTGCGACTGAAGGGCCTTTTCGAACCGGTCGGCCCCGCGGGTCTGGCCGAACGCCTCGGCGGAGACCAGTCGCTGGCTGCGGCCTTCGGCCTTGGCGGCTGTGATCGCGAGTTGCTGGGCACTGGAGGACGCGGAAGAGACTTGCATGGGAGGACCTCACTGAGGGGGTTCGTGCACGCATTGCCTGCGGCGTGCGTCGTCCCTGAGCCTCACGCAATTTGCTTGCCAATCTCCGAACCGCGAGTGGGGGTCCTCCGCCTCGGGCTCCTGAAGGGCTCAAGCTCCTCTGGAAGCCGCTTCAGCCCCCGCCGGTGGGCCTTCAGGACCGCGTAGTGCAGGGAATCGTGCATCCGATCGCGCACGCTCTGCGTGATATTCAGCTCGTATTGCGCCATGGTGCGCAAAGACCACGCCCACGCGTGATACTCCTCGAGGCAGCGGGGGCGGTACGTGCGAAAACCGATCGCGTGATGACCGATCTCGTGGCAGAACACCGCTGCGGACATGGGGCCCTTCGGGCGTGGTGACTCGATCAGGCGGCTGACCGTGCCGTCGCGATAGTGGACCTCCCAGGCCACGCCGGACATCGATGTACGCCATTTGCGCACACGAATGCCGTATTCGTGAAGCAGCTCGCGCGTCATGGCCTCGTACCGGTGTTGCATGGAGCCCGGTTGCGGCGCTGGTTTCGCCGGGCGGGCATTCCTTGTGGTGACCCGTCCGGCCTGCTTGACCGGTTTGGCGCGCGTCGCCGGAGGCTTCCGCGACGGGATCAGGCCCCAAAGGTCGAGTTGGCGAAAACTGACCATGCTCTAGCGGGCGCCTTGTGTGTGGAGGAACGGATCGAGCGGCTCGCCCGCGATCGGTTTCGCGCCGTTGGCGAACGCGCTGTAGGGCATGGGTTTGCGTCCGGCGGGCTGGACCTCGACGAGGCGGAGGATGCTTGTTCCTCCGCAGGCGACGGTCCCGGTTTCAGGGTCAATGATGGTACCGGGGCGCTGGTCCGACGAGCCGGCTTCGACCGCAGCTCGGAGGAGCTTCAGGGGTTCGGCGCGGAACTCGACGGTGACGCTCGGCCACGGGTTGAGAGCGTGGATCGTGCGCCTGGCGACATCGGAGGTCACGCTGGCAAGGTCGAGCGCGCCGAGAGCCTTGTCGAGCTTCCCGGCGATCGTGACCTTCGACTCGTCCTGTTCCTCGGGGCGGAGTTGGTCCGTGGCGTATTCGCTGAGCACCTTCTCGACGAGGACTGGCCCGTCCTCGGCGAGTCTGTCGTGGAGTTCGCCGGCGGTGACATCGTCGGTGACCACACGTTCGGACTGGCCGAGCACGAGGCCGGCGTCCATGCGTTCGGCCAGCGTGATGACTGAGTTCCCGGTGACCTTGTCGCCGGCGAGTATGGCGTGGTTGATGGGCGCCGCACCTCGCCAACGCGGGAGCAGCGAGGCGTGGAGGTTGATGGCGAAGCGGTCAGCGAGGAGGCGCTGCGAGAGCTTCTGCCCGAAGGCGATGACGACCCAGCCGCCGCGGCGCTCGTCGGGAGTACCGACATCGAACGAGCGGACCAGATCGAGCTGCTCGGCCTCGTTCACGTTCTCCGGTTTGAGGAGCGGAACCTCCGGGATATGCTCAGCGGCCCACGCACCGATCGGGGTGGGAGTGAGTACGCGTTTGCGTCCAGCCGGTCGATCGGGCTGGGTGACCACGGCGTCGATGCGATGGTGCGCCGCCAGTTCCCGGAGCGTCGGGAGTCCGAACGCGCCGGAGCCAAAGAAGACCAGGCGCAGGGGATGGTCGGGGTGTGAGTGTCTGGCGGACATCTGCGGAACCTATCGAACGATTCGACCTGCGGACGCGAGCGTTTCGAGCGCCGGCTTGACGCTCCGACGCGTGGCGAGATCGAACTTGTCTATGATCAGGATGCCCTCGAGGTGGTCGTACTCGTGCTGCCAGCACCGGGCGAGCAGGCCCTCACCGGTCTGGGTGAACGGCTGGCCCTCGAGGTCGATCGCGCTGATAGTGCACGTCGTCGGTCTGCGTACGTCGCCGGTGATCCTGGGCAGGCTGAGGCAGCCCTCTTCGTACGCCACAAGATCGCGGCTGAAGCCGGAGAGGGTCGGGTTGATGTACACCACCGGGCCGTCGGTGGCCGATACGGGTTCGGAGGAACTGGATCGCTCGCCGTCCTCGCACTCGGGCACGTCGACCACGAACATCCGCCAGCCCAACCCGACCTGCGGGGCGGCGAGCCCGATGCCCTCGGCCTCGTACATGAGGTCGATCATCCGCTCGGCTACGGCACGCACCTCATCGGTGATCTCGGGTACCGGGGTGGCTTTCGAGCGCAGACTCTCGGCGGGGTAGTTGACGATACGCAATTTGTCGGCATCCACGGGCATGCGAGCAGTTTAGGGCAGCGCCCGAAACCGGGCTATCGGGCCATGCGTAAAGACACCGGAGCTTTGGCGATCATCCGGGGGATGGCGTACTATGTGGATCTTGGGCCGCACGGCCGGTATCCGCCCCTCATCCCCGCAGGAGTGCACGATTTGGCGCTGTTCGGAAAGAAGAAAGACGACGCTTCGAACGGGGACGCAGAGACGGCGACGGCGGAGGTGACCAGCGGCTTCCAGCCGGATCCGGCCAAGGCTTCGAAGTTTTTCCAGCACGCCAAGACGGTGCATGACTCGACGAACTACGAGTACGCGGTCACGCTGTGGTTGCAGGGGCTGCGCTGGGACCCTTCGGATATGTCGGGTCTCGAATCGTTCTTCGACAGCGCCCAGAACTTCATGGCGTCCGGTAAGGCCAAGGGGCCGACCAAGGATCAGTTGAAGAATTTCGGCGGCAAGTCAGCGGTCGACCGCTACCTCGTCGCCCTGCTCCAGTGGGGGACGCGTCCCGCCGACTGGCAGGCGGGGCTGAAGGCGATGGAGGCGGCGAGCAAGATCGACACCGACATGGGCGAGCAGATCCACTGGATCGGCGAGAAGGTGCTGGCCATCGCAGCGAACGATCAGAAGAAGGCGAAGAAGGACCACTTCGTCACGATGATGCGTCTGTTCCGCGATGCCGGGTCGTACAACAAGGCTGTTCAGGCCGGCGAACTCGGAATCCGGTTGGACCAGACCGACTCCAAACTCATCGCCGAGGTCAAGAACATGTCGGCCGAAGCGACGATGAGCGCGGGCGGTTACGACAACCGCGCCGAGGGAGGCTTCCGCAAGAACATCCGGGATGATAAGAAGCAGCGCGAACTGACCGAAGACGACGCGGTCGTGAAGACCGAGGAGACCCTCGGACGCGTGATTGAGCGTGAGAAGCAGCGGCTGCAGGAGAACCCGAACGACCAGAATGTGATCGGGAAACTTGGCCGGCTGCTGCGCGAGCGCGGCACCCCTGAGGACGAAAAGCTGGCCTACAAGGTGCTGATGGCGGGCTACGAGCGGACCAGCAACTACAAGTTCAAGATGGAAGCCGGCGAGATCAACATGCGGGTGGCGCGCCGGAAAGTGCGTCAGATCGTTGAGGCCGCCGCCGCAAACCCGGAAGACGCGGAGCTGCAGGCGAAAGCCAAGGCCGCTCAGAAGAAGCTCGTCGAATTGGAGATCGAGGAGTACTCGGAGCGGGTCAAGAACTACCCGACCGATCTCAGTCTGAAGTTCGAACTGGGCAAACGGCAGTTCCAGCTCGGCAACTACGAGGAGGCGGTGCGCCACTTCCAGCTGGCCAAGGACGCTTCGGGCATCTCCGGGCAGGCGAGGTTCTATCTTGCGCAGTGCTTCCTGAAACTCGACTTCATCAGCGAGGCGGAGAACACCTTCCGCGATGCGATCGCCAGTCGTGGTCAGGATTCGGGTGACCTGGCTCTGCAGTTGCGGTACGGCCTGATGGAAGTGCTCGAGCAGAAAGCCCGGAACGATGAGGACGTTGAGGCCGCGAAGGAAGCGATGTCGCTCGCTGGCGAGATCGCGATGCAGCAGTTCGGCTACAAGGACATCACCGAGCGCCGTCGCGAACTCCAGACGCTCGTGAACGAACTCAAGGAATAGCCCCGCGACGAGGGGCGGTGAGGATGGCGAGATGAGCGTCGTGGCAATCGTTCCCGCTCGGCTGGCCTCGAAGCGGTTCCCGCGCAAGGTGCTGGCCGACCACACCGGACGCCCGCTGGTGCAGCACGTGGTGGATCGTGTGCTCGACTCCGACGCGGTCGATCGGGTGGTGGTTGCTGCTGACCACGAGGAAATCCGCGAAGCACTCCAACGGTTCAGGACCGAGGTCGTGCTGACCAGCCTGGAGCACCTGAACGGCACGAGCCGGATCGCCGAGGCGGCCTCGCTGCTTGGCCTGGCAGACGACGATGTCGTCGTGAACGTGCAGGGTGATGAGCCGGAAATTGATCCCGGTGCGGTGAGGGCCGTCGTTGATGCGCTGCGTGCGGGTGACGCGCCGATGGCGACGCTCGGCGTGCGGATGGACGACTGTCGCGAGGCCGAGAGTCCGAACGTTGTGAAGGTTGTGACGACTGCGGACCTGAGCCGCGCACTCTACTTCTCCCGTGCGCGGATTCCTCTGGATCGGGACGGCGACGCGGTGGAGCGATTGTCCGACGCCCGTCCGATCCGGCACCTCGGGCTGTACGCGTACCGGCGGTCGTTCCTGCCGGTGTATGTCGGACTCGCACCGACCCCGCTCGAACAGACCGAGATGCTCGAGCAGCTCCGCGTGCTCGAGCACGGCTACGCGATCTCGATCGCGGTGCTCGATGATCCGGACGCCGCGGGACGCGCGGGGATCGACACCCCGGAGCAATATCAGGCGTTCCTCGCACGCTGGAACGCGGAGCAGGGCGCCTGAGGCTCAGCCGCCGGCACGAGCCTTCAACCGGTCGATGGCTGCCTGCGCCTCCTGCTTGTGCACCGGGTGCTGCAGTCGGGCTTTGTGCAGTTCGAGTTCGCGAATCGCGTCCGCGTGTCCGAGCGTGACGAGTGCGTCCATCGCGCCACGCATCGTCCGGGACTCGGAATCACGCAGAAGCGGGCTGAGGATCGCGAACGCTCGGTCCATATCGTGGTGCCCGAGCGAGGCGACGGTCGAGATCGCGACCGGGCGGAGGCGGTTTAGGTTTCCGAATCGCGTGAACGGCTCGGCGAGCGCGATGCCCTCGGCGAGGCCGAGGTCTTCGAGGCCGGCGAGCGTTCCGCGACGGATGCGTTCGTGCTGCGAGTCGTAGCCGAGCGCTCGCTCGAAGAGCGGCAGGGTGGACGCGTCTCCGTGCCGACCGGCGAGTTCCATCGCTTCAGCGGCAACCTCGTAGGACCACGCCCGGGCCTCAAGGAATGACTCGACGAGCGCATTGAGTTCCTCGGCCGATCCGTCCCAGGCATCGCCGATTGCCTCAACGACGGCGGCGGTGACCTTCGCACGGTCACCGGGCTGGTCGTCCGCGGTTGCCTCTCGGACGCGGAGCAGGGCGTCGAGCTCACCGAGTTTGCCGAGCGATTCTGCCGCGGCCTGACGGACGGACCAGTGCTCGTTCGGGTCCGAGGCGGTGCGCTCGAGCGTCTGAGTTGTCGCCTCGGACGCGTGGTCGCGCAGGGCGGTCGCGGCCTCGATACGCGAGGAAAGCGAGCGGTGCGTGATCTGGGCGCGGAGCCAGCCGGCGGGCTGGTCGAGTTCGACATCCATCAGAACAGACAGATCCGGATCAGCGACGACCATGGCCGGGGCGTGCTCCAACTGGATCCGATGCTCGTGGGAGCGCTCCGAAACGGGGATCGTGAAGGAGGTCGGCACCCGTGACCCGCCGGTGGAATAGACCTCGACGGGCAGGTCGAAGCGGAAGGCGGGGTGCTCGGCGTCGATTCGTTGCAGTTGTTCGGCCGTGACGAGCAGCGTCCGGGACGATTCATCCCACGTGCTGGCGATGCGGACCTTCGGCGTGCCGGGTCGTTCGCACCACTGCGTGAAAAAGTGTTCCAATGAGAGGCCGCTGACCTCTTCGAGCACCTTGCGGAAGTCGTCGGTCTCGACCGAAGTGTTCTTGTAGCGCTGCACGTACTCACGCACGCCCTTGAAGAACAGGTCCTCGCCGAGCTTCGAGCGCAGCATGTGCAATGTCGCCGCGCCCTTGGGGTACGGGTTCGACGTGCGCCGGAAGACCTCCCACGGGTGCTCGTACACCGGGCTGACCATTGCCGGGCGTGTGGCGTCGGAATCCGGCGACAGCTGGTCGCGTGCGGCGAGGCCTCGCATGGCCCCGCGCAGATTGCGCAGGTAGCCGTTCTGGTAGCCGTCGCGCTCCTCCAGCCAGAGACTTGTCGAATAGGTCGCCCAACCCTCGTTGAGCCAGATGTGCTCCCAGGTCTTGCAGGTGATCAGGTCGCCAAACCACTGGTGGGCGAGTTCGTGTGAGTTCAGGCCGTCGAGGTCGGAGTCGTTCAGCGCGATCTCATCGAGCACGGCGGTGTCGTAGAGGCTGGTCGCGCTCGTGTTCTCCATCCCGCCGGCACCGAAGTTCCAGACGACGAGGTTGGCGTACTTGTCCCAGGGGTACGGCTCGCCGAATCGGCGTTCGAAGGTCTCGAGCATGCGAGCGGTGTTCTCGAAGGTCTGCTGGACCAGCGGACCCTTGCCCTGCGGCACGTAGACCGGCAGTGGCACGTCGAACTGCGCCGGGGCGACATCGACCACATCGAACTGGCCGATGACCAGCGTGACCAGGTAGGTGACGTGGTCCTTGCCCTGCAGCCACCGCCAGGTCTTCAGACCGGGCTGGTTCGGCGTCGGGCTGGGCTCTCCCATGAGCCTGCCGTTCGAAACAACGGTGTAGCCGTCGGGGACGGATACGATCAGTTCGGTGGTGAGGCGCTCGTTGGGAAAGTCGTGGGCGGGGAACCAGAACCGGTTGGTCTCCGGCTGGCCCTGCGTGTGGATCTGGGCGGGGCGGTCGGGCCATTCGGGAGATTCGTGGAGCCAGAACAGGCCGTCGGCCGGATCGGTGACGGTGTAGTCGATGAACAGGTCCGAACGAGTGCCGGCGGGGATGGGCGGATCGAAGCGGATGTCGAGGTGTTCGCCGTCGTGCGAGAAACTGACTTCTGTGTTCGAGATCGCGGGGTTCAGCGGATCGACGCGCACGCGATTGACCTCGAAGAGCATCGCGTCGAGCTCAAGTGTCTCAAGCGGACGTGCGATCGGCTCGAAAACGAGTTGCTGCGTTGCGGTGAATCGCGCCTCGTTCATGTCGGGGATGGTGATCGCGACGCGCATGTGCTTGTAGTCGACCTTGCGGTCCGGCGCGTAGTTCCGTCGATCTTCGCCGGTCTGCGGGTCGTAGCGGAGGGCTTCGGCGTATTCGTCGGTGCCGAACAGGCCGATCAGGTTCCCATACTCGATGCGGCAGTACTGGCACTCGTAGCCGTACTCGCCGATCCCCGTGCCGTGCGAGACGTGTCCCCCGCCGGCCAGGGCAGACGAAACCGCTCCGACGGCGGCGAGAAGAACGACGGGGGCGATACGGCTGCGCTTCATCTGTTGAGCTCCGACAATCGGCGGACGGGGCCCCGTACAACTGCGGGGCTGATCGCCTCCAATGTAGGGAAACGCCGGGCTCCTCGCTGCGCGCGACCCGAAATCGGTTCGTGTCAGAGGCTGAGATCTTCCGGGTCCGGGCGATCGTCGGGTCCGGATGCGCGGGATTCCGCGTAGTCGTCACGGACGGTCTGGGACCAGAGGCGGTGCCCCGATGTGTACGAGGCTCGCGCGATCAGGTGGGACGCGACCGGTGCTGTGAGGAAGAAGAACACGATGACGATGATGGCGTCCATCGAGGCGATGCTGTCTTTGAAGTGCAGCGCGGCCGCGGCGGCGGTGCAGGCGACGCCGAGCGTGCCGGCCTTGGTCGCGGACTGCATGCGCGTATACAGATCGGGCATGCGAATCAGGCCAATGGCGGCGAGCAGACTGAACAGGGCGCCGAGGAGAACGAGGAACACGGTGAGCACGTTGGTGATCGTCACGGCCGGGCCCTCCGGTCGAGGTAGATCGCGAAGGCGGCGGTGCCGAGGAACAGGATCAGTGCGGCGACGCCCGCCACGCCGAGCAGTTCGGAGCGCTGGGTCACGATCGAGAAGACGCAGATGATCCCGACCGCGAGGAAGCCAATCAGGTCAACCGCAACGACTCGGTCGGGCAGACTCGGACCGACAATGAGGCGCCAGACCGACGCCAGCAGCGCGATCCCGAGCACCGCTCCGGTGACGAGGAAGAGCCAGTGGGTCGGGTCGTTGTCAAGCGGTACGAGCTGGATCATCGCGTCGCCTCCAGAATCCGCCGTTCGAAACCGGACTTGATCTCCTGCACCGCCTCAGACGGGTCATCGACGTGCATGAAATGCACAAACATCTGGCGCTTATCAGCAGAGACGTCGAGGGTCAGGGTGCCCGGCGTCAGAGTGATCAGGTTCGCGAGCAAAGTGATTTCCGGATCAGTCAGAGGCTCGAGCGGGACGGCGAGGATCGCCGGACGCAGGGTCTTCAGGCTGGAGACCGTGTAGTACGCAACACGGATGTTCGCCTTCACGAGCTCTTTGGTCAGGAACAGCAGCAGGGCGGCGATGGCCCAAAACCGCATCGCGTACGCCCGACCCGGGTTGGAACACACCGCGAGCACGAGCATGCCGATGAAGAACCCCGCGAGGAGGTTGTACGGCGTGAACGGCCCGATGAGCAGGGACCAGAGGATCGCGAGCAGGATGTTGGACGCGAAGATCACGGCTGATCGCCCCTCAGTTTCAGAGGCTCCCCGAGCACCGCATCGATGTACCGAGAGGAATCGAGCAGTTGCTCGGCGGCGTCCATCGCCAGGCTGGCCGACTGCTCCGCGCCGATGCCGATACCGATCGTCAGGACGCACATGCCGACGATCGGGGCGAGCATCCAGGTTCGTGTCCGGCGATCGAGCGGTGGCACGTCCAGCCGATCCGGTTCTCCCCAGAACGCCTGCGTCCAGATCTTTGTCATCGAGTAGAGCGTGAGCAGGCTGACCGCGAGTGAAACGATCACGATCGCGTAGGAACCGGCCTCGAGGCCGCCTCGGACGAGAACGAGTTTCGCCCAGAAGCCGGACAGGATCGGGATCCCCGCGAGCGACATCGAACTGATCAGGAACAGGATCGAGAGGAGCGGGTGGGACTTCGCCAGCCCGTTGACCTGCTTGAGGTTCGTGGAGCCTGTGGTGAGCAGGACCGCGCCGCTGATCAGGAACAGGTTCGCTTTCACGATGATGTGGTGGAAGATGTAGAAGATCGCTCCGGACATGGCGAGCACCGCCACCGGCGAGGAGACGCCGACCGACCCGACGAGTCCGATCGCGATACCGAGACCCATCAGCATGTACCCGATCTGGCTCACGATGTGGAACGAGAGGATGCGGCGCATGTCGTTCTGGACAATCGCCCCGAGCACGCCCGTCACCATGGTGAGGCCCGCGGCGACGAGTACCACGTCTCCGAGCAGGGACCATTCCTGGTCGAAGATCAGCGCGACGACGCGGATGATGGCGTACACGCCGACCTTCGTGAGCAGACCGGAAAACAACGCGGACACGGCCGGAGGAGGCGTGTGGTACGACGCCGGAAGCCAGAAGAAGAACGGGAACGCACCGGCCTTGATGCCGAAGGACACCAGCAGCAGCGTCGCGAGGAGCGTCGCGAGTTTCGGGTCCTGCAGTTCGTCGATGCGCCGGGCCAGGTCGGCCATGTTCAGAGTGCCGACCGTGCCGTAGATCAGGCCGATCGCCATGAGGAACAGCATCGAGGAGAGCAGGTTCAGGGTGACGTACTTGATCGCGCCCTCGAGCTGGCCCCGCTCGCCGCCGAGCGTTAAGAGCACAAACGAGGACAGCAGCATCAGTTCGAACCAGACGTAGAGATTGAACAGGTCACCGGTGAGAAACGCTCCGCTGACCGCTGCGAGAAGGGTGAGCGAGAGCGGGTAGTGTCCGCTGGATGCGCGGATCCGGTCCGAGGCCCCGACGGAGAAGGTCATGACCGCAACGCCCACGATGGCTCCGAGCGTCACCATGATGGCGCCGAAGATGTCGGCGACGAAGGTGATCCCGAACGGTGCCTGCCAGCCGCCGAAGTTCAGCGTGAGGATGGTGCCGTCGCGGACCTCGGAGAGTATCCACACGCTCGCGGCGAGCATGGAAACCGTCGAAGCCACGCCGAGGATCGCCTGCGGGCGCGACCGGCCCCAGAACAGCAGACAGAGAGCGGCTCCGAGCATCGGGATGAGCACCGGCAGGGCGATCAGCATGGGTCCCGATCCGTGGAGGTCATAGCGTCGAGGTCGTCGGTACCGATCTCTTCGTAGGTCCGCTTGATGAGCACGATCGTGAACGCAACAACACCGAACGAGATCACGATCGCCGTCAGGATGAGCGCGCCCGGCAGGGGGTCGGCGAACGGCGCATCCGGTTGCGTCTCCCCGGGCCGCACGAGTGGGGGACGACCGAGCTGCGGCGAGGCCACGATGTAGATCAGCAGATTCGCGGCGTGACTCAGCAGCGCCAGCCCGATCACGAGCTTCACGAAACTGCGGCGCAGGAGCATGTACGTCCCGGTCGCGGCGAGCAGCCCACAGCAGATGGCGAGGACCATGTTCATCAGACACGCTCCTCCAGCGTGAACGCCATGAGCAACGTCACGCCGATGACCACGAGATAGACCCCGACATCGAACACGAATGGTGTTCCGAACTTCACCCCGTCGAAACCACCGATGTTCAGTTCGACCCACTTGCCCTTCAGGAACGGGTTGTCCGTGAAGAGCGCAGGAATGCCGCTGAGGATAGCAATGATGAGACCGCTCGATATCAGCGTGCGTGGGTGAACGTGCAGCAGGCGACGGCTCTCGGACAGGTTGACCGCGAGCGCGTACAGGATGTACCCGGACGCGGCGACAAGGCCGCCGATGAAGCCGCCACCGGGCTCGTTGTGGCCCCGGAGCAGGAACACGAGCGACAGCAGCAGCATCACAGGGAGCAGCACGCGGGCGGCGACCTGGAGGATCACAGAATTCATCCGGACGCCTCCGGAGAGCGGGACGGCCGGATGGTCAGCAGCGTGAAGACGCCGATGGCGGCGACCGCGAGAACGAAGATCTCACCGAGCGTATCGATCGCGCGGTAGTCGACCAGGATCACGTTGATGACGTTCCTTCCGTAGGCGCTCGGTACAGCCTCGGCCGCCTGGAAGTCGGACACGGGAGACTCGACGGTGCTGCCCATGGCGAGCAGCGTCAGCGTGGTGACGACCGTGCCCAGCCCCAGCGCGATGGCGATGTCCACGGAGCGTGACAGGTTGGTCGTGTACCGAGCGAAGCGGGGGAGGCGGTGCGTGACGAGCACGAAGATGATGACGACGAGTGTCTCCACGGCGAACTGTGTTCCGGCAAGATCCGGGGCGCCGTGAAGGACGAAGTACACGGCGATCGCGAATCCGACGCCGCTCAGCGCGGCGATCGCACCGAGGCGGGAACGGATGATGGTTGCCGACACCGCCGAAGCGCCGATCGTCAAAGCCAGCATCACATCGAACGGTGTGATCACTCCAAACGACGGGAGGTACGCGCTGATCGCGTCGAGCCGCAACGTCGCCATGGCAACGCACGCCGTGGCTGTGAGCACAATGATGCGTGTGTACGACCGGAGGCTTCCGTTCTGAAGGGCGTTCGTCAGTAGTTTGGCGCTGCGAAGCGTCAGGTCGACCAGGCGGTCGTAGGTTCTCTCGGGGCCGAAGCGGTCCCATGCGAAGGTCTTCGAGAGCGTGCTGCGGTATGGCGATCGCACCATGAAGAGACCGACGCCGACAAGCACGGCCAGCACGCTGATACCCAAAGGCAGCGAAAGCGGCCAGAGCAGGTACCCGAGGCTGAGATTGACCGACTCCTCGATCGCGCTCCCCGACAGCGATTCTGTGAAACTGTCAACGAGCGGGACAACCCCGAGGAACGGCAGGATCCCCAGGACCAGGCCCAACGCCCCGAGGATCACCGGACCGAGCCATTCCTGCCAGGGTGCCTCGTGAGGGTGTTCCGGCTCGTGGGGACCGGCCATGAAGAACGGCTTGAAGGCGACCTGGATCGCGGCGAACACTGTGAGC
>CAXAVQ010000027.1:0-12870 GCA_963971985.1 uncultured bacterium | reverse complement strand
GAACTTTCGCCAGTTGAAAACAAGCCGACCATTTTGGACCTGCACCATGCGGCAAAGATCTTCTGAGACCATCTGAAGGCGTGACTGCCTAGGCGTGGATAGTTGGATCCTTGGCGGCCCCGAAGCCCTGAGTATGTCGGCGCCAAAGAGAACCTTCTGAGAGGCAATTGGTTCCGCATCCTCTGTGATAGGAAAGGCATCTCTGTGGCGCATCCAGAACGACGCCAAGTGCGTTGAGCGGAGTTCTGGAATCGGCGAGAACTGCAGACTCAGCGCTGTTTCAATGAGCGGAGGGTCACGGAACTGAGGCAGAGAGTCAGACATTCTTCCGGCGGTCTCAATCGGCTCAAGATGACTGTGCGTCGCCGCAAACCAAGGGGCGTTCGCCTTGCCGGCGAGAATCAACGCAGATCTACGATCATCATACCGGGGGCGAACCTCCAGCCGATGGGCTGCCGCAATTTCCTTGCGGATGCGACAGTCTACGCGTAGCGTAGCCGACAAGAATCCCGCGTGCAGTCGAGGGCCTGAACGAGCAACCTGAGTCCCTCACTGTTTCGTCGTCCGCAAGTCCTGCACCCAACTCCGTCGGGCTCCGACCACGGCACCCCACAATGACCGGCTCGAATCCCCGCGTGCGACCCCCCCTACACTCCCCCCGAAGGGAGACCCACCGTGAAGCGCACGCTCGCCATCGTCGGGATCGTCGTTCTGCTGCTCGCCATCGGCGTCGGCACCTACTTCGTGCTGCTCGTCCGGGGCATCGGCGGCGTGGACGACTGGACGGTCCGCAAGGTCGTCACCATCGTCAACACGGCGCTCGAGCCGCAGCTCGCGTTTGACTCCGTGTCGCTGAGCGTCGGGGCCGATCAGAACGAGGACGGCGCGCCGTACGCCATCACCTTCGACGGCATCACGCTGACCGCGCCCGACGGCACCGAGGTGGTCAGGGCCGACGCCCTGCGCGTCGCGCTCGCCGAGATGCCCAAGCGCGGCCGGCCCATCGCCATCGCGAACATCACCCTCGGCGCACCCGAGATCCGGCTCATCCGCGAGCAGCAGCCCGACGGCACGACCGGCTTCCGAGGCCTCGTCCCGTTCGTCAAGCCCAACCCCACCGAGCGCGACCTCGACCCCGAGGCCGAGGGCACCACCACCCTCAGCGATGTGCTCGACCTGCGCGAGGTGCTGGTGACGGGCGCCTCGATCGTCTACGAGGACCGCACCAACCCCGACCTGCAGGCGATGCGCCTGGACGGCATCGGCTTCGACCTGAAGACCCAGCCCGAGCAGACCGCCGATGGGCGCACCCTGCACACGCTCGACATCGCCTTCGGGCGTGCACCGATCTTCGAGCTCGACCTCGACGGCAAGGTGGACCTCGACGCCCTGACCGCCGAGATCGCGTCGCTGGCGATCAGCGCGGACCTCGCCGAGGAGGAAGCGGTCTCGGCCCTGCCGCCCCAGGTGCAGCAGATCATCCGCAACTACGCCATCCGCGGCATGCTCGATGCGACCGTCTCCGGCTTCGTCGACGCCCGCAACCTGCAGGGCAACGACCTGACGCTGAGCGTGAACCTGACCGACGGCAACGTTGCGTCGGGCGAGTACAAGCTGCCCGTGCCGAGCCTGGTGCTGGAAGCGACGCTCCAGAGCATGGTCGCGCAGGTTTCCCGGCTGGACATCCAGACCCTCGGCGGCGCCATCCGCTTTGACGAGGTCCGGGCCGAGTTGCAGACCGAGGGCATGCCCTTCAACGCGCAGTGGACCATCGACGGCATCCACCTGCGCGAGGCCCTGCGTGCCGGCACGACCGAGGAACCGAAACTCGCCGGCAACGTGTCCGGGACCGGGCAGATGAGCACGAAACTCGGCGACTTCAAGCCGTCGATGGACGGGAGCGGCAACATCGCGGTGACCGAGGGACGCCTGGTCGAGATCCCGGTGCTGTCGGGCGTGCTCGACGCCGCGGACCTGGTCGGGAAGATGCAGGGCAAGGACAACAACTACAAGGACACGCTCGAGAGCGAGTTCCTGATCAAGCCGTTCGGGCTCGACCTGCAGTCGCTGAAGATCAGCGTGCCGGTCGCGAAGTTCAACGGCACCGGCACGATCGGCTTCGACGGGGCGATCGACCTGCGCATGCGCGGCGGGGCGGTCGAGAAGATCCCGCTGCTCGGCGACATCGCCGGCGCGGTGACCGGCAAGCTGGTCGAGTACCGGATCACGAAGCAGCCGGGCGAGGAGGTCAGCGTGCGCCTGAACCCGCTGGGCATCGGCGACTGACCGGCGGGCTCATCCCCGCTCTTCCCACGAGCCGGCGTAGCCAACGTCGTACTCCCCCGCTTCGCGCTGGGCGATCTGGTAGAGGCGCTTGAGGATCTGACGCAGGTGCAGGGCGTCGTGGGCGGTCCATGCGCCCAGCAGGCCGCGGGCGGGCATGGCGCCGAACTTCGGGTGGACATTGGCCCGGTCGAGGTCGGGATGATCGAGCGATCGGAGCCACGCGACCGACTCGGCCCGCTGCTTTTCGAAGCGGTCGAGCCAGTGCGACGCGGGCTTGGAGCTGGCGTCCGAAGAAGCGACCGCCGCCTCGGGGTCGATCGGTGACCACGGCTTCTGAGGCTCGGCGAGGATGCAGGCGATGCGCGGCCGGAAGTCCTGTTCCTCTTCCAACGCGAGGTGCGCGAAGATTTCGAGGATGGCCCAGTAGCCCCCGCCGGGTCGCCAGGCGTGGAGCTGCTCGGGCGCCATGGCGACGGTAACGCGGAGTGCCACGGGAAAGGCCTCGAGCCGATCGGTGACCGACTCGAGGCTGAAGGGCAATGACTCGTTCATGACGGGGACGGACCGGTGCTCAGCGCGAGTGGTTGCCGTGATCACCGCCGTGGGTGTCCGGGCGGGTGTAGGTCATGATCATGGTGGTGGTCCACTTGCCGTCCATCTGGTGCTGCATGGTCATGGTCGGGCCGGCTTCTGCGGAGTGATCGAGGATGATCTTCTGCTTGCCCTCGGTGTCGTTCATGGGGTCGTAGTAGTCGCCGTACATGACAACGCGTCCGTCGGGCTGCTCCTTGCCCTCGGCGTAGTAGATGGACGTGCTCATGTTGTCCATCCAGACCGAGGTCCACATGTCTTTGTGGTTGTCGTAGCCGACTATGCCCATGCCTTCGAAGGGCATGCCCATGACCTCGCCGGAGAGGTTCTCGACGCAGAAGCGTCCGCCGAGGATGGGCTTGACGCTGGAGGTGAAGTTCGACTCTTCCGCCGGGGCGTTGGGGTCCATCCAGAACTTGCTGTGGACTTTCCACTGGCCGGCATCGGCGACCATCTGGGCGTGTTCGGGGCCCGGGGTCATGAACTCCATCCAGCGCTGCATGCCGGCGGGGTCCATGCCGGGCGGCATGCCCTGGTCACCGGGGTCGGCGGGCTGGGAGGTGAGCACGCTCGCGCCGAGCATGGTGGTGACGGCGGCACCCGCGAGGAACGCGGCACCGAGTGAGAAGGTCTTCCTGATCGTGATGGACATCTCTGGCTCCTTCGGACGAGCGTCCGGAATGGACGTCGCGGGGAGCCATTGTCGCTCGCGGGCGGGTTGACCACAAGAGAAATCGAGAGAACCCGGTAGTTCGGCTCGGAAGTCGTGAAGGAGAAGGATGGGTGCAAAATGAAAAGAGCCCTCCAAGGTTTACCTTGAAGGGCTCATAAGCTGGCAACGACCTACTTTCCCGCAGTGCAGTATCATCGGCGGCACGGGCTTAACTGCTGTGTTCGGAATGGGAACAGGTGTGGCCCCGTACCTATGGTCACCAACAAAGCTTGGCTGTCCGTGTTCGGGACAGCCGAAGCGTCTGATTGACGTTCGGCATGGTGTGGTAGCGTGAGTACACTCACGAAGGTTTGGACCGTGATGCTGATGGCTGGGAGGCCATTTGCAGCGGTTCACGGTTGATGTGATCAAGCGTTCGACCGTTAGTACTGCTTAGCTGAGGGACTCTCACCCCTTACACATGCAGCCTATCAACCTGGTGGTCTTCCAGGGGTCTCACGCGTATAGCAAGCACATCTCATCTTGAGGGGGGCTTCCCGCTTAGATGCTTTCAGCGGTTATCCCTGCCGAACTTAGCTACCCAGCGGTGCCGCTAGCGCGACAGCTGGATCACCAGGGGTTCGTCCTTCCTAATCCTCTCGTACTAAGGAAGACTCCTCTCAAATGTGCAGCGCCCACGACAGATAGGGACCGACCTGGCTCACGCCGGTCTGAACCCAGCTCGCGTACCGCTTTAATAGGCGAACAGCCTAACCCTTGGGACCGCCTTCAGCCCCAGGATGCGATGAGCCGACATCGAGGTGCCAAACCGCTCCGCCGCTATGGACGCTCGGGAGCGATCAGCCTGTTATCCCCAGAGTACCTTTTATCCGATGAGCTACGACCCTTCCACACGGGATCGCAGGATCACTAGAGCCCTCTTTCGAGACTGCTCGAGCCGTCGCTCTCGCAGTAAAGCTGGCTTGTGCTCTTACACTCGACACGCGGTTTCCATCCGCGCTGAACCAACCTTTGCGCTCCTCCGTTACTCTTTCGGAGGAGACCGCCCCAGTCAAACTACCCAGCACTCACTGTCCCCCGCCCGGCTTCACGGGAATCGGGGTTAGCACACGAATAGGTAAAGGGTGGTATTTCAAGGATGGCTCCACGACCGCCAGAACGGCCGCTTCAAAGCCTCCCACCTATCCTACGCAATACAAACTCATGTGCAATAAAAGCCTATAGTAAAGGTTCATGGGGTCTTTCCGTCTTGTCGCGGGTAGGCGGCATCTTCACCGCCACTACTATTTCACCGAGTCGGAAGTGGAGACAGTGCTCCAGTCGTTACGCCATTCATGCGCGTCGGAACTTACCCGACAAGGAACTTCGCTACCTTAGGACCGTCATAGTTACGGCCGCCATTGACCGGTGCTTAGGTTACGAGCTTCGCCGAAGCTAACCCGCTTCCGTGACATTCCGGCATTGGGCAGGCGTCACACTGTATACGTCCTCTTGCGAGTTAGCACAGTGCTGTGTTTTTGATAAACAGTCGCCAGAGCCTTTTCTCTGCGCCCTCCCCGAGGGGTAGGGCCCCCTTATCGCGAACTTACGGGGTCAATTTGCCTAATTCCTTCACTTCCGTTATCTCGAGCGCCTTAGGTTATTCACCTCATCTACCTGTGTCGGTTTTGGTACGGGTACTGCTTTGCCACCGGAGCTTTTCTCGGGACCGGAGCCCCCTGCAGCGGCCTCAAGGGCCTCAGCAAGCTGGTGCTTACGCAGGGCTGACCGATCCGCACTCCGGATTGATCTCCACAGTAGCGCAGGAATATTAACCTGCCGTCCATCGGCTACGCCTTTCGGCCTCACCTTAGGTCCCGGCTGACCCTGGGCGGATTTACCTTCCCCAGGAAACCTTAGATTTTCGGCGAGCAGGATTTTCACCTGCTTTATCGTTACTCAACCCGGCATATTCACTTCCTGACGCTCCAGCGACCCTTTCGGGACGCCTTCTCTGCTGACAGGAACGCTCTCCTACCGCTGCTTACGCAGCCCGCAGCTTCGGTACATTGCTTATTCCCGATCATTATCGGCGCCGAAACCCTCGACCAGTGAGCTATTACGCACTCTTTAAATGGTGGCTGCTTCTAAGCCAACATCCTGGCTGTCTTTGCGCTTCGACTTCCTTTAGAACTAAGCAATGTTCAGGGACCTTAGCTGGCGGTCTGGGATGTTTCCCTTTTGTCCACGGATATTGTCACTCGTGGGCTGACTCCCTTGCCTTGGCTGTTGGTATTCGGAGTTTGGTTACAGTGGGTACCCGAGGGCCCCATCCGTATCCAGTGGCTCTACCCCCAACAGTTGCCGCAAGAGGCTATTCCTAAAAATATTTCGGAGAGAACGAGCTATCTCCCAGTTTGATTACACTTTTAGTCCTCCCCACAGGTCATCGCCCAACTTTTCAACGTTGGTGCGTTCGGCCCTCCAGCCGGTTTTACCCGGCCTTCAGCCTGCCCATGGGTAGATCACAAGGTTTCGCGTCTACTCCCATCGACTCAACGCCTATTTCAGACTCGCTTTCGCTTCGGCTTCGGCCCGCTAGGCCTTAACCTCGCCAATGAGAGTAACTCGCCGGGTCATTATGCAAAAGGCACGCCATCACCCCGAAGGGCTCTGACCGCTGTGTAAGCACATGGTTTCAGCTACTATTTCACACCCCTAGCAGGGGTAGTTTTCATCATTCAGTCGCCTTACTGGTTAACTATCGGTCGTCAAGTAGTACTTAGCCTTGGAGGGTGGACCCCCCATGTTCACGCCGGGTTTCACGACACCGACGCTACTCTAGGGCTGAGCGACATCATCCAACTACAGGGCTATCACCTTCTTTGGCCGCGCTTTCCAACGCGTTCACTGACTTAAGTCGCAATCCGCTTTCGCTCGCCGCTACTCACGGAGTCTCGGTTGATTTCCTTTCCTCTGGGTACTTAGATGTTTCAGTTCCCCAGGTTCGCTCTCTTACCCTATGCATTCAGATAAGAGTGACCTTTCGGCCGGGTTTCCCCATTCGGACATTTCAGGATCACAGCCTGGTTACCGGCTCCCCTGAACTTTTCGCAGGTTCCCACGTCCTTCATCGCCTCTTGACGCCAAGACATCCGCCATGTGCTCTTAATCACTTGATCACATCAACCCAGAACCGATGCATCGCCCGTGGCGGTGATCCCGAGGGATGACCACCAGAAGACTTGCAGCAGCACCGAGCCGATTCAAGTGTGTCTGCCACGATTGGGGCAGACGACCCAAGACACTTCGCTCGAAATTACTTCGCTACCACACTATCCGATTGTCAAAGAGGCCCAACCAACTGGCCATCCGGTCATTTGGTTGGAGGTGCCCGGTGCCTAGCCGAGCGTGCTCCCGTGCTGGGAGCGGTCGAACAGTGTACCGAAATGGTTTGGTGCGTCAACCGCTCCAGAGCCCGATTTGGCGAGTTGTGAACAAATCGGGGAAAATCTTCAGCCCAGACCCAAATCCGACTTCCCCGATCCCCTCACAGCGGTACGCCGGAGCATGAAAAAACCCCCGGCAAGCGGGGGTTGGTGTCGTGGTGCACGAGGATCGACTCAGCCAAACGGGCTCGGCGGAGTGTCCGGACCAGCCGGTGTCCCCGGACCCGCGGGACCGCCTGGGGTGGGTGTTGGACCCGGTCCGGGCACCCCCGGTTGGCCGGGTCGACCGGGGCGCGGCCCCAGAGTGTCGGTCAGATCGATCGGGCGGAATTCCTGGTCGGCGGCGGACGCGGCGCTCTCACGCATCCTCGCGAGCCGATCCGACGCCCGCTCTGCGTCGGGCTCATGCGGGATGACCACCCCCTGCTCCTCACGGAAGTAAGCCGTCACGACCTGTTCGACTCCGGCGACCACATCGAGCAGGTAGCCGTCGCGGAGGAAGTCGAGGAACTCGGTTTCGATGACCGTCTCTTCGTCGAGCACCAGCTCGCCGTTCTCGCCCTCGCTGATGACGTAGCGCGGCAGGCCATCTGGGATGTCGATGGTGGCGCGGAGCGAATCGCCTGCGGCGAGGCGCAGCGAGTGCTGTCGCCAGGCCCCGTAGTAGTAGCGGAAGGCCTCGACCGTCGCGGTTGGACCGCTGCCCCCGGCCAGACCGAGTGAGCCGTCGCTCGCCGTCACCACAAAGTATTCACTGAGGTTCGGGATCGCGACCGGTTCGGACCAGGGGCTGAGACCGCTGGCGATGACGGGCTGGGCGGCGAACTCCTGCTGCGCCTCGGTCAGGCCGCTGGCGTTGCCGAACAGCGGGTTCCGGAGCTTGACGCGGATCGCGTACTGGTAGGTCGCGCCGGGTTCGGCGGTGAAATCGTGGGCCCAGAGATCGATCGACTGCGTGTCCGGGCTCGCTGCGGAGAGGTTCGCCGTGGACGCGTAGTCCTCGTCCTCGGCCTCTTCCAGCGGATTGCCCTGATCGTCATACCCGAGTTGGTTGAGTTGATCGATGGCGTTCTGCAACTGTGTCTGGAGTCGCTCGAGCTGCCTCTCCAAGGCGCGCCTGCGCTGTTCATCGGGGTCTTCGCGTGGCTCGTCATCGCCGCCGCCACCGCCGCCGCCGACCTGGGCTCGGGCTGAGTCGGCGAACTGGGGCCAGCGGATGCTGTCGGGGTTGATGCCGTCGAGGTCGAAGATGCGATCGGGCATCTGCGGGAGGATCGAGCCGCGTCCGCCTCCACCGGCACCACCGCCTCCTGCACCGCCTCCGCCGAGGTTGTCGAGCCGGCGCTGGACGGCCTCGATTTCGGACCGGATGCTCCGGACCTGGCGGAGCAGTCGCTCCACTTCGGCCGGTCGTTGGATGGCGCTCGATTCAACAAAGTCGACCGGCGGAGCCCAGAAATCACCGGCGATCAGGTTGTACATGCGAGGCTGACGGATGCCGGCGCGCAGCGACTGCTCCTCCGAGACCAGCACCGAGATATCCGGAGGGGTGGCCTCTGCCAGGCGCTCGCGCAGGCTCGGACGCCCGGGCAGCGGCGGGACAACGGTTTCAGCGCCCCACTCGCCGTCGCTGCCGAGCTCGCGACGAACGAGTTCGACGTCCCAGATCTCCAGGTTTCTGAGCCAGTCCTGCGGCAGGACGAGTTTCCCCTCGCTGGGGCTCGCGGCCATGCGTGCACGATTCGCCGCGGCGTCCCAATCTCCCTGCACGGAGACAAAGGCCTTGTCCAGCGGCTGCTCTTCGGGGAGCAGGTCGGCGACGTCCGGGTAAAGCTGAGAGACGGACGGGTCGACGGTGCCCATCATGAGGGCCGCCACGGTGTTTTCCGGCGCGAGGGGAGTCGGCACGGCGTACTCGTTCTCGCCGGTCACGATCACATCGGTGCTCGTCGCGTCGATGCCCTCGATCGCTTCCCAGCCGGGCACGACGCCGGCGATCTGGGTCGGCTGCTTGAACACCGGGCCATCGAACTTGGCGACGAGTTCGGTGCGGAGGTCGGGTGCCGACGGGAAGTCGTCCGGGGCCGGACGCACTTCCTGCAGCTGAGAGATCTTGGTGCGGGCCGCCTCAGCGACCTCGTCGGTCGCCTGTGGGATCGGGACTGGTTCCGAAGACCCGGGGAGGTCCACGGTCGGTGTGCCGATGAACTGGAAGGCGAACACCACGAGGAAGATGACCAGCGCGAGCGCCAGCACCACTTTCTCGATCACGCCCTCGATCACATTCAAGCCTTTGGTCTTCATCGATGCTCCTTGCGCCGGTCAGGCTCGGTCAGAACTGGCCGTCGCTGCCATCGTCGGGTGATTCGGTTTCTACGGGGAGTCCCATGATCTCACGGACGCGCGGGGGGAGGTACTGCTCGATCCACGATCGCAGCCACACGGTCTCGATGCGCATCTGCGCCCGGACGAGCGACTGGTCGCCGTAGTAGTACCCCTCGCGCAGGTCCTGGTCGGGGTTGATCTCGTAGTAGTCGAGATCGATCAGGGTCATGAAGTTCGCTTCGGAGATCGCGTTCTCGATCTCCGGGAGTCGCGAGAGGTCGATGATGGCATCGACTGTTGCGTAGCGGATGTCGAACAGCGGGTTGCCGCCGACACGACCGGTGAACGACTGGGAGTAGTCTTCAGAGATGGGCTGGCTCAGTGAGCCTTGAGTGACCTCCGAGTTGTACGCGGGCTCGAGCGTGATCGAGAAGATGCGCTTGATGGGAGCGCCGCTGATGCCGTCGGAGCCCTCGTTGGCTGTGACGACGGCCTCGAGGATGTCCTCGTGGACCCAGTAGGCGTGCTGCCAGTCCCAGAACAGGGTCTGGTAGCGCTCGCGGGTGACCAGGCCGTCGGCCGGGATCTCGTTGAGCTTGACGAACAGGTCGCGCTCGCCGAAGACCGTGAGCGAGTCGGCATGGCCCTTGAGCATCCCGAGGCGCGCTTTGGCGAGGTCGTTGGTGATCTCCTGCTCCTCGAACGGGGAGAGTTCCTGGTTGGCGCGGGAGCCGAGGATCTGCTCAACCATCTGCTGACGCTGCGTCGTGAGACGCGAGGCCATCTGCTGGGCGTCGATCGGGCCGCCGGCGTTTGAACGTTCGAGCAGCTCTTCGTGCGCTTCGGGCCAGCGCTCGACCATGCGGGCCGAGAGACTGATGCGCTCGGCCTCTTCGTTCTGGGGCTTCGGGAACAGCCCCTCGACGAGGACCGTTTTGCCCGCGCTGTTGTGAGCAATCGCCTCCTGACGAACCTCTTCGCTCTGCGCGACGAGTGCTTCAAGCTGCTCGCCGACAATCTGCGTGAGACGAGAGTTCGGGGTCACGCGGCTCATCGTCCACGGCTCTTCGCCGGGGCGGAGCGCCGGGAGTTCATAGTCGACCTGGAGGCTGTTGATCGAGTTGGCGGCCTGGACCGCGTCCTGACGGACGTCGTCGATCTGCTTCTTGGTCATTCCGCTGCTGATGATCCAACCGCCGATCAGCCCAGCGAGGCCGATGACGAGCGCGATGATCGAGAGCAGGTTCTTCTTCACGAAGTCCATGGATCAGGCTCCCTCCGGGCGAGCGGGCTGGCCGGGCGTTGTTCCGGAGGCCATGTCGTCCCCGGAGTCGCCGTCGTTCTGGTCGTTTGCGTCTGCGCCCTCGCGCCGATCCTTCAGGTTCAGGACCCAACTGAAGGTGTAACTGCTGATCTGTTCCTCGCCGGTGAATCGCTGACGGGGCGCAGGGAGCGGTGCGATGCGATCGGCGTCGGTCGGGTTACCGCCACCGGCACCGCCGCCGCCCGGACCGGCGGGCGGAGCACCGCCACCGCCTCCGAAGCCACCACCACCGCCGGCTGGACCGGAAGGAGCACCACCGCCGCCGAAGCCGCCGCCACCGGCGGGACCGGATGGAGCGCCACCGCCACCGAAGCCGCCACCGCCGGTCGGTCCACCACCGCCGGCAGGGCCTCCCCCGCCGGGGCGATCGGGACGACCGGCCGGCTGGCTGGGCGTGCGGGTCGAGCGGAGAACCTCATCGGGGTTCGGGAACACGGCGATCGAGAACGGCACGGTGTCGCGTTCGGCGTTCGCGCGAAGCCAGGCGATGATCGTGCGATCGAAGAACGGCAGGCCGCCCTGGTTCTGGGTTTCGATGGTGATCGAGACGCGGACCGCGCCGAACTCGCCCGCTTGAGTCGCGTCGGCGTTCGCGCCACCACCACCGCCACCGGACGGACCCGAAGGAGCGCCACCACCGCCACCGAAGCCGCCGCCGCCGAAACCACCGCCGCCGGGTCCGCTCGGGGGACGTCCGCCACCGCCGGAGTTGCCCAGGGTCATGGGCTGGCCGGGCGCGATGTAGTCGGTCGACAGGTTCGCGACGATGAAGCCCTGCGCTGGCTCGGCGGAACCGGCCTCGTCCTGCGCGTCGGCCAGCATGCGGGCGACGTCGCGGTTGATGAGAGTCAGCAGGCCGCGGTTGTCGACGAGCTGCGCAAAGTTGATCGGGGAGGTCTCGAGCTGGTTGTCGTTGCGAACCGTCTCCCAGGCGCTCTTGAGCTGGTTCCCGATCCGCTGCGCTTCCTGTACGTCAGAGTTCGCTGTTGCGCTCGTGATCCCCGCGTTCTGCACGAACGGACGCAGGAACGACACGCCGCCCGCCGCGAGCAGGATCGCCGCCGCGGTCACGAAGTACGGCGTCTTGCGCTTCCAGCTGCTCTCGCGCAGCACCGTCGTGGGCATCAGGTTCGCCGAGATCGGCGTCTGCCCGAGGCCCTGGAGAGCGAGGCCGTAGGCGGTGACCAGGTTGATCGATGCCGCCTCGAAATCCGCGGCGCCCGCGCCGTCCACGCTGATCTGCTTGAACCGCTCGAAGCGGAACACCTCGATGCCGAGCTGCTGTGACAGCAGCTTGCGCAGCGCGAACAACTTGAACGTCGAGCCGATGCCGATCAGGCGCTCGAGCTTCGCGTCCGGGTGCGTGTCCTGGTAGTAACTGATCGACCGCTGCACGTCCTGCACAAGATCGCTCAGGACCGGCTTGAGCGCCTGGAAGACGTGCTTCTTGTACTTGGAACTGTCGGCCTCGGCCTTGAGCTTCTCGGCCTTGCTGTAGCTGAGCTGGAACTTCTCGGCGATCGCCTCCGTGAAGTTGTGACCGCCGAGCGGGAAGGTGCGCACCCAGACGCGACCGCGCTCGGTGATGATCAGGTCACTGGACGTCGTGCCGATGTCGAGGATGATCGTGCCGGCGGTGTCGGGCGTGAAGCCGAGATCGAACGCGATGGCGTTGAACGCCGCGATCGGCGAGATCGTGATCGCGTTGGGCGACAGGCCGGCATCGCCCCAGAGGGCAAGCTTCTCCTGCACCTTCTCGCGGGTCATCGCGAAGATGCCCACCTCAACCTCGGGCGAATCATCGCTCGAGAAGAGCTGGTAGTCCCACTCCACATCCTCGATGGGGAACGGGATCTGCTGGGCCGCCTCGAACTTGACGACGTTCTCGACGTTCTTCGGCTCGACCGGCGGCAGTTTCGCGAAGCGGGCGAACGCGGAGTTGCCCGCGACCGACGCGACGATGGTGGCCCCGCGCATGTCCTCGCCGTACTGCCCCATCAGGGTGCCCAGCGACAGACGCACCGCCTCGTTCGGGTCGATGTCCGGCGTCGACAGCACCTTTTTGTGCGGCACGACCACGAAGTCGGTCACCCGGACGGAATCGCCATCGCGCTCCAGCTTGAGGGCCTTCACCCCCGCCGAACCGATATCGATACCCCAGGACACATTCGATGACGGCATACCCGGTCCTCGCTGAGATCGGTAGAAACACGCCCGGCCGGCAGCCCGACGCAGAGTCCGGC
>CAXAVQ010000026.1:0-13122 GCA_963971985.1 uncultured bacterium | reverse complement strand
GGAGGTTTGCCCATATGTCTCTGGGATTGACCAAAGGCACCATCTCGCCCATCGCGATCGACTTCGGTGTCGCGTCGATGAAGGTGCTCCAGCTCGCCGACGGCGAAGCCCCGTCCGTGGTCGCCTCGGCGTACCTCGAGACCCCGGCCGAACTGCTCGCCAAGGACTCCGAGCGCCTCCAGTTCCAGTTCTCGGCCCTCCCCAAGCTCCTCAAGGGCAAGGGCTTCAAGGGCAAGCGCGCCGTTTTCTCGGTGCCCGCCTCCCAGACGCTCGTCCATCACTTCATGCTGCCCTCGGGCACCGGAGTCGCTCGCAAGGAACTGCTCGCCCAGCAACTCGTCACGGTCGCCCAGCGCGACCCCTCGAGCATGATCCTCCGCGAGTTCGAGACCGGCGAGATCATCCGGGGCGGCCAGAAGTACGAATCCGTCCTCTGCATCGCGATGGCCCGCGAGTCTGTGCTCCAGCACATGGAAGCCCTCAAGTCCTGTCGTCTTGAGACCGTCGGTGTGCAGAGCGAGCACCTCGCGATGCTCCGGGTCTTCGACCCGATCACCCGGCGCGTCTCCGACCGCGATCTCTACTCGCTGTACATCGATCTCGGCTACGGCTCGACCAAGGTCGTCATCGCCAAGGGGCGCGACCCGGTCGCCGCACGCACGATCGGCCTCGGCGGACGCGACCTCGACATCTCCTCCGCCAAAGCCACGCGATGCTCGATCGCCCAGGCCCGCGAACGGCGCTGCCGCCGCATGGACGGCTACGACGCCGTGAACCGCGTCTTCTGGCCGGCCTCGGGCGCCCACACCGCCGGACCCGCTGCGCTGAAGGCCCAGGCGTCTCGGCCGGAGACCGCCACCGCCACCGCAGAAGACCGTCGCGAGGGCGCGCCCCCGCCCGGGCACGTCGAGATCGCCGCGAACCCCGGCACCGACCGTCCCGCGGCCTGTGAGGCCATGCAGATCCTCCTCGAGGAGATCGCCATCTCGACCGGCTACCTCGAATCGCTCCACCCCGAGAAAGCCATCCAGCGGATCGTCTTCGTCGGGGGCGAGGCCCGCATGGCCGACGCCTGCGAACTCATCAGCACGATGCTCGATATCCCGGCGCAGATCGCCAGCCCGACATCAACGCTCGACCCGAAGGGCGCGAGCGACGACACCGACTTCACCATCCCGCAACCCGGCTGGTCCGTCGCCGTCGGCCTCTGTGTCTCGCCCACCGACCTGTAACGCCATCGACCGAAGCGAGGGAAACCCACATGCTCAAACGACAGCCCAAGTCCGGTGGTTCCAAGGGGAGCTTTCTCCCCGAGGACTACCTCGCGCGGAAAGCCGAGCGTCGGACCAACATCTTCGCAGTGACCATGTTCACCGTCGTGATGTTCGGCGTCATCGGCGCCTTCTTTGTCACTAACCGGCAGTGGCACGACGTCCACCTGCACCAGCGGACCGTTAACGTCCAGTTCGCGCAGGCCGCCGAGAACATCAAGCAGCTCGAGGAACTCGAGCAGCAGAAGGCCGAGCTCCTCGAGAAGGCCGATCTCACGTCCGCGCTCGTCGAGCCCATCAACCGCTCGGTGCTGCTGTCGGAGATCATCAACCGGGCACCCGCACGCACGACGATCCTGGAGATCGAGCTCGAGAGCAAACGCCTCGACCGCGCCATCCCCCGTCGCTCGGCCAAGGAAGACGCCGGCGACAGCCTCACTAAGAAGTCGGCGAAGTCCAAGAACAAGAAAGAAGAGGACCAGACCCCGGTCATCCTCGCCCCCCGCTACGAGTCGACGCTCGCGATCGTCGGCGTCGTGCCACGCAACACCGACGTGGCCCGCTACCTCGCCGCCCTGCAGCGCTGCGAGCTGCTCCGCGACGTCGAACTCATCCAGACCGAGAAGACCACCATCCGCGAGCGTGAGGTGTTCAAGTTCCGCATCGAGGCGAGCCTCAACCCGAACTCGGACGCGTCCCGCATCGAGCCGCTCCTGCGCAAGCGCATGAGCAAAGACCAGATCATGGCCATCGAGAACCCCGACGGCGACTTCTTTAACTCGTTCGAGGGTGGGTTCAACTTCGAGACCGTGACCGTGCCGACCGAGGAGGACCCCCTGTGAACTTCGGAATCCGAGAACTCATATTCGTCGGCGTGCTCCTGGCGATGCCGATCAGCTCGTACTGGTTCGTGTTCAAGCCCCGCAACGAGCAGATCACGCAGGCCCGCAAGGAGATCGAGCACAAGGAACTCCTCCTCGACAAGCTGCGCAAAGCGTCAGCGCAGAGCGAGGACCTCGCCCGTGAAAACGAGGCGATCCTGCGCGAGATCGAACTTGTCCAGTCTCGCCTGCCCTCCGACAAGGAGGTCGACGTCATCCTGCGCCAGGTCGCCGAGCTCGCCACCGAGAACAACCTCAAGCTCGAACGCGTCCGCGCCGGACGCGCCATCACCGCGAACAGCTACATGGAGCAGCCCCTCGAGATGCTCATCACGGGCAACTTCGACAATTACTACAGCTTCATGCTCGATCTCGAACAGCTCAAGCGCATCACGCGTCTCCCGCAGATGAAGCTCAAGGCCGCACGCGAGCAGAACGGCCAGATGGAAGCCGAGTTCACCCTCAGCATCTACTTCGAGCCATCAAGCAGCATCGCCTCGGCAGACAGGAGCTCCCAATGAGCCTGCGTATCCCCGGCATGAACGGATCGGGCGACTCGAAAGACCAGCCCCTCAGCGGGTCCGGCGGCCTCGACCTCTCGGCCGACCTCGAATCGTCCGGATCCGGCAACGATCTTCTCACGGATCTCTCGGGCGGCGAGTCATTCTCCTCCCCGACCGGCTCGGCGCCGAAGAAGAGCAACGCCGGCGTCCTCCTCATGGTGATCGTCGTCGCCGTAGCCGGTGGCGCGCTCTACGCCATGCGCCACATTGGCATGACCGGTCTCCCGGAGTTCGGCGAAGAGATCAAGATCAACTACCCGCTCGAGCGCTCGGAAAAGAAGTTCGAGGAGGACTACGAGAAGCTCCTCGAAGACCTCCGCAGCGCCGACGACGTGGTCCAGGTCCCGCTCACCGAGGTCGTCATGAATCCTTTCACCTGGAAGGGTGAAACCGAAGCCGCCCTCGAGTCGCCGACGCAGCGTGGCCCCTCGGACCGCGAACTCGAGATGACCCGAATCCGGGATCAGCGCAACCGCGAAGTTTCATTCACGCTCACACGCCTGAAGTTCACCGGCGTCATGGGACGCAGAGTCCGTACCGCGACCATCAACGGCGACCTCGTCCGCGTCGGGGACACCGTCGCCAGCTACTTCCGTGTCACCGAGATTCGCGATCGCGAGATCGATCTCGTCGCGCTCCCGTTCGATCACACGCTCGCGACCGGCGAGACCGTCACCATCACGCCGGACTCCAAGGTCCACACCCTTTCGCTGGACAGCCAGACACCGTAAAGCCGACTTCACGCTCTCTCGAGGTTCGCAAAGTGGGATCATTCGACATCGATAAACTGCTCAACGAGTTGGAAGGCGAGCCCGCCAAGGACGATGCCGCGCCCAAGGCGCCGTCCGGCCCGCTCTCCCCGCTCGCCGCAGAAGAGACGCCCCCACGCCCGCTCTCCCCGCAGGCCGCGAGCGAACGCCCCATCCATCTGCCCCTGACGCCGCCCAAAGTCGGCGAGCACCTGGCCTCCCTCCACACGGCCCTGACCGCGCGACCCGCGCAGTTCACGCCGATCGATGTCCCGTCCCAATCGCCTTCCCAGGGACGCGCCGCGTCTAAGTCCAGAGACAGGTCACGGGACCAGTCCAGGGATCAATCGCGCGATCAGTCGCGCGATGTGTCTCGGGACGCTTCCGTGGACCAGGACAGCGCCCCGGCGTGGAACGAGCGATGCTTCATCGATCTCCGCGCTGCGGAAACCGACGAACTGCAGCTGCGCATCGGTTCCGACAAGCCATCGCTCGTGTTCATCAGAGGAGCCGAATCCACCGGCACCCGCCGGGAGCAGGCCCTCGTCGACCTGCTGATCGACTCGAATATCGCCGACAATTCTAAGATCGGCGCCGCCAAGAAGATCGCCAAGACCTCACCCGGAACGCGCTTCACCGACCTGCTCATGGAGCAGGGCGTCGACGAGATCGCCCTCATGCGGGCGGTCGCCACCGTGTACAAGCTCCCGTTCCAGCGCATCGCCGAGGACGCCGACCCGGAACGCGACTTCTCATCCGATCTCACCGACCGGATCGGCTTCAAAATCTGTCAGGAACTCTGCATCCTCCCGCTCCGCGCTGAAGGGTCGAGGCTCATCCTCGGCACATCGGCCCCGATGGACTCGTTCGCGATCGACGAGGTCCGCATGCGCCTCCGCGCACGCTCGATCTCGCTCGTCGTCGTGCCGGCCACCGACATCCGCTTCGCTCTCGATCGCCTCGACACCGGCGAAGCCGACGGCGAAGAGGTCGAAGCGATCCTCTCGGACATCGATGAAGACGACGTGCAGGTCGTCAAGGACTCTCAGGAAGAGGTCGACCTCGAGCGCGAGGCCGCCGAGTCGCCGGTTATCCGGTACGTGAACTACATCATCCAGCAGGCCGTCAAAGAAGGCGCATCGGACATTCACATCGAACCCGGCGACAAGTCCCTCAAGGTCCGCTTCCGCATCGACGGCATCCTGCACGAATCCATGCAGCCGCCCGCCAAGATGGCCGCGGCGATCGTGTCCCGCCTCAAGATCATGGGCAACCTCGACATCTCCGAGCGCCGCGTGCCGCAGGACGGTCGCATCCGCTGCGCCGTGCAGGGTCGCAAGCTCGACCTGCGTATGTCGACCCTCCCCACCTCCGCCGGCCACGAGAAGGTCGTCATGCGTATCCTCGACACCAAGTCGATCAACGTCACGCTCGACGATCTCGGTTTCGACGAGGATTCGCTGACCATCTGGCGAAAGCAGATCGACCAGCCCCACGGCATCGTGCTCGTTACCGGCCCCACCGGCTCGGGTAAGACCACCACGCTTTACGCCTCGCTGGGGCAGATGGACAAGAAGACCAAGAACATCTCGACCGTCGAAGACCCGGTCGAGTACCACCTCGAAGGCATCACCCAGACACAGATGCACGAGAAGATCGGCATGACCTTCGCCGCGGCACTCAAGTCTCTGCTGCGTCAGGACCCCGATGTCATCCTGCTCGGCGAAATCCGCGACATCGAGACCGCAACGATCGCGATCCAGGCGTCGCTCACCGGTCACCTGGTGCTCTCCACGCTCCACACCAACGACGCGCCCTCCGCGGTCACTCGCCTCGGCAACATCGGCGTCGAGAACTTCCTCATCGGTGCGGCTCTCAACGCCGTGCTCGCCCAGCGCCTGGTCCGCAAGATCTGCGACCACTGCAAGGCCCCCGCCGAGCACACCGAGGAGATGTCCGAGTTCCTCGAAATGCAGGGCATCGATCCGACCGCCACCTTCGAGGGCAAGGGCTGCGACCGCTGCCGCGGCATGGGCTACTCCGGTCGCCGTGGTATCTACGAACTGCTCGTCGTCGACGACCACCTGCGCGACATCATCGCTCGCGGGCCGAACGTCACCGAGTTCCGTCGCACCTGCACCGAGCGCGGCATGGTCACGCTCCGACACGACGGCTTCCGCAAGGTGCTCGCCGGCGTCACCACTCCCCAGGAAATCCTGCGCGTCACCGACGCCACGATCTGATCGGGACCTCGTCAGCGCCGTTCGCGTTCGAGCTGCTCTTCCCGCGCCCGCTCGCCGTACCGCTCCAGATCGCCGAACGCGCGGAGCAATTCGGCGAGGTCGTCGAACGTGATCGGCTTCTCGTCGCCCTCCCCCGGGCCGACTTCGCGACGCAGCGCGGCGATCGCCTCGTCCGGCGACTGCCGAACGACCACGGTGCCGTCTTCGCTCACCACGATCTCCGGAGTCGATGCGGAGTCTTCACCCTCCGGAGCGATCACCACCGGTGACAGATCCGCCGGCCCCGTCCCGAACAGGGCGAGCGCAAGGCGTCTGTTCTCGCGCTCGAGGACGACACGGTTCCGGTCCGGGTCGATCGCCACCACGCTCCAGTCCGCTTCCTTGTGCTTCGGCTCGGTAAACCCATCGCCGGGGCGCACGCGCACCGAGGCGGATCCGGTCGGCGTTCCGGTGAAGTCGATCAGAGCAACCAGTTCGCCGGTCCGATCCGAGTGGATCGCGCGAAGCACGAGTTCACGAAACGACTTCTGGACATCGCCACCGACGGCCTCCGGCGACTCGACGCGGAGGACACGCACGCCCCCGGGATCCCGCGCGGGCTGCGTCGGGACCGGCTTGGCATCGCCATCGCCCGGTCCCGCAACTTGGAGCGGCTCGCTCGGCTCGTTGCTCGCAACAGGCGGCACTGGCTGGCGACCGGCGCTGAACAGGTACGACTCACCGAGTCTGGCGATCGCCAGCGTTGAAGTCCGCCGATCGGAGCCGATCTGCTGATCGAATCGAGCCGCGTCCGCAATGCCATCCACGCCCGACTCGCCCACGCCGTCACCCGCCAGCGGCCAGAAGACGATCGCGAGCGCGACGATCGCCGCAACAACCACAGACCCAACCCCGAGTCGGGCCGCTTTCATCGCCACCGGCAGCGCCCGACCGTGACCGGGTGCCTCGGTGCTCGGAATCGGCGTCCAGTCGCTCATGGCCCCTCCCCACCGATCAGCACAACCGTGTCGATCGTGAGCGTGACCGTGACGGAGGCCGCTGCCTCGTTCAGTCCGCCGCCGCGGATGCTCACTCCGACCACACGCGCGTGGATATCCGATGCCGCGTCGATCGCGTCGATCGGCGCGTACACGAGTTCGGAGTCCGGCACGTCGAACGACACGCGGATGCGGACCGGGACCACCGTGCTGCCTGACGACGTCTGGGCGGTGTCCGACGCGCTCCGAACCTCTTCGCTGAGCACACGGACTCGCGCCACGCCCGCGCGATTCAGCACCGCGCGCACGCGGTCCCGCACCGATGCGGGCGCCAGTTCCGCCGTCCGTGCCTCGATGAGGCGCGGACGCAGGTCGGCCCAGACATCCCGGAGGGCTTCGACCTCATCACGAAGACGCGCGGCACTCGCCAAGAGTTCATCCTGCTGCGCGAGCTGCGCCTGCACCAGCGCGTACCGCTGAGCCGGGTCCGGCGACGCGTCGCTCGTGAACAGACCACCACGATCCACAGCAACTGCAATACCCAGGACGAGCAGAAGCCCCAGCAAAGCCCACCGACGAGGCGACATGCCGCTCATGGCTGCACCTCCCCCGGTGGGGACCGGAACGCCACCCGCACATCGAACACCTCGCGCTGCGACCCGTCCCCCACCGGCTGTGGACGCTCGACCTCCCGCGCAGACTCGAATTCGTCCGACGCCTCAAGAGCACCGAGCACGTCCCGTGCGTTCGCCGCGATACCGCGCAATCGCACGCCCGATTCATCCACCGTCAGCGACTCGAGAAACGCATCGCCCGGCAGCGCTCGACGCAACGCGTCCAGCGTACCGATCACCCCGGCTCCTGCTTCGCCGGGACCGCTCAGCCTCGCGGCACCGAGGCGATCGCGCAGTTCAATCGCCTCCGCTTCCAGACGCTCGACCGCGACCACTTCGTCTCGGATCGTCTCCTGTGCAGCGAGCGTGCGATCGATGGCGTCCGCGTACCGCTGCCCCCGCAGCGCCAGCGCGCCAACCACGAGCCCCCGCGCTCGCCACGACCGGCAGCGCACGCCTCCAGCCCGGCGTCCACGCCCCGACCAGCGGTTCGGTCGCCTGCGCCGCGAACCGATCGAGCGATGCAGCACCGATCGCCAGTCTCGAGATGTCCGGCTGAACGGCATCGCTGATCCCGCTCGGAAGAGTCAGGGCCGGCGCTTCGCCCACGCCGTCGCGACGCAGTTCAACCACCGCGCCATCGCGGACAAGCGTGTCCTGCCGATCGCCCAGCGCACCGATTTCGCTGACAACGAGCTCAGCGGCCTCGCACTCGCCGAGGCACACCGCTGCCTGGTGCGGTGCCACGATCCGCTCGCATTTCTCTCCCAGCACATCCGACGCGATCCGCTCGATCCGATCACGGGTCGCTCCCTCGATCGCCAACAGATACCCGGCGCCCTCTTCTCCGTGACTCCGCGCGTCGGCTGCGCGATCGACGTACCCGATCGACGCGCCGTCGCCGTCGAGTGGAAGCAGTTCGTCCAGACTCGAACGCACCTCGCCCTTGGCACCGCGGAAGACCGGGCTCGTCATCGCCATCGCACGCTCGATGCACCAGCGACCGCGATCGACCGCGACACCCGCCCCGCCCGACGGACCGCGTCTCGAGCCGCATCGATGTCCCGGGCGTTCGCATCATCTTCGACCAGACACACCACGCGCGAAGCCCAGCCGCCCCAGCCCCGGCGCACATCCACCACCGCGAAACCCGACCCCGCGAACACCATAACCCGGGTTGTGACCGACGCGATCGCCAAACCGTTCTCCTGCTTCAGAGCCGCCTACTCCGACCCATCATACCGCTCGCCTCCGCCCAGCCACGGCCTGAGGTGCATCCCGAACGACGCGATCTCCCCCCCAGAGATGACCGCCGTCCCCTCGAACTCCCGCTCCGCACCGGTTGAGACGCGCACCGTCGCGAGAATCCGCACCACCGGCGAGGAATGCACGCGGAGTCGCTCGGCTCCATCACCCATACTCTCGACAAGCTCTTCAAGGGCGCTGTCGGCGTCCATCCCCGCCCGACGCGCGTTCAGCACGCCCTCAACCTGCGCCGGCGTCAGTTCCCCCACGGCTTGCAGGACTTCCGGCGAAGCCGACCCCAGGTGCACCCTGCCGTCGCCACCGAGACACAGGTCCATACGGATCGACGCGAACAGCGCCTCATCGATCGCCGGCAACGCGCGCAACTCCTCGATCGCCCGGAAGTCGCCGTCGCGTGCCACCATCCCCATCCGCCGGTAGCCCTCGCGCTCCATCCCGTATCGCCGCGGCACGCTGTCCTCGTCGCGCCAGTCCAGGATCTGATCGACCGCGCTCGACAGCACCGTGCCGCGTAAGCCTTTCAGTTCGAAGTACCGGCGCAGCTCCGGTTCCTCGACGGTGTTCAGATTCAGCCCGCCCTGCGCATCGAGCACACGCACCGTCACGACGCGACCGTCGATCTCGAGAGCCAACCCGCCACCCGGAAGGGTCAACCGCCCGTCGCCCGCCCGCTCCTCAGGCGACGGCTCATCAGACGTGCCCACCCCATCGACGATCCCTCCCGGACCGTCGAGTTCTTTCTCGGCTTCCTTCTCGATGTCGTGCCCGGCCGCCGCGAGCAACTGACGCACGATCGGGGGCAGGTCCAGATCCTCCTCCGGATTGCTCCCACTCCCGGACCCGCTCGACGAGTCGCTGTCCCGACCCCGTGTCGACCCCGGCCCGTTCGCCTTCGCGATCGATCGGAGCAGGATGCTCGATGCGCTCTGCGCAGCGCGCTGGTCGGCGTGCTGCGCCGCGACCGCGCTCGTCTCGACGAGCGAGGCGCGCATCACGACCGCGCTGTGCACGGTCATCGCGAACACCGAAGCCACCAGCAGCAGCACCAGGATCAGCGCGAAGGCCGGGCGACGAGCACCCATACCGCCTCCTCTCCCGCGTAACGCACCGTCAGGCGCAGGGCATCGCTGCGCTCCGCGTGTTCATCCTCAACGGCGAACCAGCCCGGCTCGGGTTCCGACCCTTGCTCGGTCTCCTCCGCTTCTGCCTCGTCCTCTTCCGAAACCGGAGGCCCGAACCGCTCCACGTCGATCGACTCCGCCTCAAGCAGGCGCAGTTCCCGTCGCTCGGTCCCGAACCGGTCGCGCGACTCAAGCGACGCATCGCTCCCGAACCGCCTGATCGGCGACTCGGCATACCACAGGTCCATCCCCCCGCCGACGCGCCGCCGGACTTCGTACTGCGCTTCAACCAGCGGCGAATCATCAAACAGCATCGCTTTCGCCGTCGGGAACGTCACACCCGTCTCCGAGATCACGATCCGCGGCAGGGCTGCCTCATCCTCATCGTCCGCGAGCGGGTCCAGCACGCGCCGCTGCGACCACTGATCGCGAAGGAACGTCCCGATCCGCTGCAGTTTCAACCCCCGCTCACGCTGCTGTGCACCGAGCGACGCATCGCCCGCCTGAGTCCACAGCGCCGCCCCCAGCGACGCCACCGCCACCAGTACCGAGATCGCCAGCACGACCTCCAGCAGCGTGAACCCGGCCCGCGCTGTACGACGCATCACCGGTGCCACAGGAACGACGCCTCCGTCTCACCGATGGCGATGTCGTACCGCCACAGCTTCAGTTCACTCTCGGTATCGGTATCGACGCGAAGCGGATCGGGCGCGAACTCCGGCGACCGGCGCACGGTATAGGCCCGCGACGATGAAGCGCTCAGCGTGCCGCTCCATTCGGCGATCCCCGTCTCCCGATCCACCCGCTCCGGCGCGCCGAGCATGCCGGCGATCAACAGGTCGAACACCGCCTGCGCATCGCGCTGGTCGCGCTGCACGCTCTGCATCCGCTCCGTCGCCACGATCGACCGCGCCCGACAGGATGACCACCGCCAGCACGGCCTCAAGCAGCGTGAAACCCGCAGCGCGTCGCATCGCTCAGCCCTCGCGCCGCGCGTCCGCGTCGAGCAGGCCCGCGATCACGCGCGTCACGCCCTCGCCGATGCGCCAGCCCGGCACCATCCGGCGCATACCCTGCGTCCCCCGCTCCTCGCCCACCGACTCCAGCATCTGACGCAGGATCGGAGGCAGTTCAACCGGCTTCCGCTCCTCATCCGCTGCCTCATCTGGCTGAACAGGCGCTTCCGGCTCGCTCGGCTCGTCTCCATTGATAAACAGCCGCGGCACCGCCGTACGGATCTCGCGATCCGATATCAGTTCGCCCTCCGACGCCCGGCGCAGCATGCCCTCCGGCAGTTCGTCCTGCCGGCTCAGCAGCGCCGCACGCACCGCCCACGCCGCCTCGAGGAACGAGTCCACGGTCTGCGTCGCCGACGCCGGATCGCTCATGACCCGGGGCGTCAGCGTCAGGATGATCTCCGTCCGGTCCTCCACACTGTCGAGACTCTGGAACACCGGGCCGACGAACGGCAGGTCGCCGAGGAAGGGGATCTTCGAGACCGAATCGTTCGTCCGCGACTCGATGAATCCCCCGAGCACGATCGTCCGCCCGTGCGGCACCATCGCCGCGGTCTTCAACTTGCGGGTCGTGAAGGTCGGGCCGAGATCGTTCGACGCGCCGACATCGGTGATCTCCTGCTCGATGATCAGTTCGACCAGACCGCTCTCGTTGACCCTTGGCGTCACCTTCAGAATGACACCGGTGTCGCGATACTCGATGCTCCGCCGGATGGCGGTATCACCGTCCACCTGCGCATCACTGTCAATATCGGCCTGGACGATCGGCACCGAGCCGCCGACCTGAAACTCGGCTTCCGCACCGTTCAGCACCGTGAACTTCGGCTGGCTGACGATGTTGACCGTCGACTCCGACTGCAGCGCCTGCACGATCGCCACGCCGCTGGTACCCACGAGGAACGCGCTGCCCGTCGGGTCCGACAGCAGCCCCGGCGAGCCGCCGAGTTCCAGCGTGCCGAGCCCTTCAAAGGTCTCTTCGAGGAAGTACTCCACACCGTAGCGCAGCGTGTCGTTGAGCGTCACCTCGGCGATCACCGCCTCCAGCGTCACCTGCTGCTGAGGCCGGTCCACAACCCGAAGCACCTCGAGAAGGTCCTGGTAGTCGCTCATCGTCGCGTGCACGAGCAGCAGCTCGCCCGCGTTGTCCCAGACGAGCTTCATCTTGTCCGAGTCCACCTGCAGCGATTCCGGCCCGAGCGCGATCCGCGACTCGAAAAACGAACTGATCAGCGATTGCAGTTCCTGCGCCGGGTAATGCTGGATCCGGTACGCGAACCGATACCGCGCTTCCTCGCTGCGCGCCGTGTCCACCTGCCGGATCAGCGTCTCCAGCTTGCCGACCACCGAGGGGTCCTTGGCGATCACGATCAGCCGGTCGCTGCCCTCCACCGGGATGAACGCCGCCAGCGACTGCCCACGCGCCTTCAGCCCCGTCCCCTGCACGAGTTGCTCGAGCAGAACCACCGCCTCCGCCGGATCCCGATCCGACAGGCGATAGGTCAGGATCTCCACGCCGTCGAACTCCGGCACATCGATCGCGCTGAGCACATCGCTCGCTCTGTTCAGCTGGCGCACCGTGTCGATCAGCACCACCGTCTGCCCGACCGGCACCTGCACCGAACCAGCCGACATGATCGGCTCCAGCAGCGGCTTCACATCCGCCGGCGCGAGGTAGCGCAGCCGGCGCACGCGCATCGCCACGCCGTCAGTGTCCAGGAGGGCCCGCGCTCGCAGGATCGGCGTCGCCGACTCCCGCGCCATGTCCGCGGTCTTGCGCACCGTCAGCACGCCCGCATCGTCGTTGATCGCCCAGCCGTGCAGCATGCTCAGCACACCCAGCAGGTCCTGCACATCCCCGGTGGTCATCTCCGAATCGATGTCCATCGTGATCTGGTCGTTGATCCCCGGATCGATCACGAAGTCGCGCTCCAGGTACTCGCCGATCAGCACACGCAGCACGTCCTGGGCGTTCGCCTTGTTCGCGGCGTACTTCACCCGCACCAGTTCGCCCGGATTCTCTCGCACCAGGCGCGCATCGCCGTTGCCCCGGTCCGGCAGACCCACGCCGTTGCCCAGGGCCTCGCGACTCAGCATCACCGGGCCGCGGCCAGTCCGCTCGTTGTCCGGACGCACCGCGAGCATCTCGGAGATGTACCGATCGCCCGAGTCGTACTCCGCGAACGGACGCACCGCCCGCGGCGCATCGTCACTCACCGGCTCAGGACCGTTGTCCACGCACCCGACCGCTCCGAGCCCGACCAGCAGGCCGCTCAGGGCGAGGACCACCCGGGCCGAGCCCGGTCTGACGTTCGTGCAGGTTCCGATCCGCATGCGCTGCTCCTTCAGCCGATGCCCGGCTACCCCGAGGCGATATCCGTCATCGCAAGCATTCCGACCACAAGACTGTAAACCACCCACCCG